>PDSN01000033.1 GCA_002748505.1 Gammaproteobacteria bacterium
ATGCACTGATCTACGTCGAACATGACCGCAAACAAACCCCTGCATTTCCATCTAACTGGACCCTGGAAAAAGACAAGTGCACCGGCAACGTGCGCTATGCCCTGTTGCGGCGGGGCGAATAAGGCAGGCGTCTTACGGCACCAACGCCTGCCCGCGCGGCCTGCTGCGTTTAAAACTGCTGCGCGGCGCCTTGGCAGGGTCGAAGCTCACCGCACCGGCGTCCACGTAACGGTTCATGACAATATCGATGTAGGTCGTCTCATTTGGCGCAAACACGCTGTCCACCGGCAGTCCTTCGGAGTGAAATTCACCCACTCTGTAACCTGCAAACTCCAGCTCGGGGCGCACCACGACGCGCAGACCGTAGTAGTTGCCCGTGTTTGCCAGCTCTGCCATTTTTTCGGCGTCCACATAGTAAATCACACACTGACTTCGCTTATTGACCTGTCGGTCTACGAAAAAGCCCTTCGGCAGTACATTTGGACTGTAGCGCTTACCCGCCAGCAGCAATATGTCGTAGTCCTGGTGTTTGATGACCCTGCCCAGGTGATCGCGCACCCGAAACACCAGGGTACTGTAGCGGCTGATCGGCCTGGATTGCCCCACGGGTTTGAGTTGCTGCTGCGCTTTGGTCAGTGCCTGCATTTCTCTGCCCTGGATCCGATAGCTGTGAGCGTCGTTCACTTTAAGGCAGGCGAGTAAGGTGTCCACCAGCGGCGCACCGGGCTTTGCCAGCGACTTTGCGCGCATAATGCCCATTTTGCTGCCGGAATGGCTGTGCTGGTGAAATACGGCCAAGGGTACTTTCTGTGGCGTGCGCACCGCTTTTTTCACATCGTAGTTAAGCGCCAGCGCCGAACTCTGCCCCGCCACCGGCTCATTGCTTTGCGTTAAGTGCAAATAGCGGCAGTTCATATTCGCCCCCGCCACGCGCACCACGCCATCACTGCCGGGCTCAACTAAATAGGGGTTGAGAAAGTCGTACAGTTTTTCATCGATACCCTGCCCGGCAAACACAAAGGGATAAAAGCCCGCGGCGGCGCTGCGATAAGACAGGCTCGCTTGATTGAGTGCCCATTGCCCTTCGCTGCCAAGGCTTAACCAGTTCAGAATCTGCTCGCCCGGTTCCACACCACTGAACCACGCTTTGATACGTCCAACTTTGGACTTGCCCAACACCGCCAGCGGCGAGCCGTGATTGGCCGGAGCCAGCATCAGCAAATGCTGCAGGGGCAGGTTTTCAAGCCCGTTTGCACCGTAGTATTTCTCCACCCAATAACGCAGCAAAGGCCCGCCAGTTGAGTGCGTAATACAGGAAAATGGCGCAATTTTTCCGCTTTTTCCAAGAAGATCAGTCAAAGCACGGTTTAGTGCCGTAGCCAAATCATCCAGCGTAACCGCATCTACAAAGCTGATATATTTACCCAAATGCACATGTGCAATTGAAAGTTGCAAGCCCGCCGCCGCTGCCTCGCGCACCAGCGCCTCGGGCAACACACCATAAGTGCGCGTATGAGTCGTGCTCCAACCGTGGAAAAATAACAGATTCATTTTATCGACTCTTATTGACTGTTATAGCGTTCTATTCTGCGCTTTGCAGAAAGAAATAGCCAGCACCTATCTAAGACTTTTCGAGGACTTTATTTTTGAGAAGTCAGGCCGCCCAGCCGCTTTCGCCGGGGCTGCGCGACACTACGCCCTGTCCCAATCAAATGCCAGAGTTTTGCGGATATCTCGCTCACCAAGCTTACACATCAGCAATCGATCCAAACCCAGCGCCACCCCCGCGCAATCGGGCAGGCCGTGTTCTAAGGCAGCCAGGAGATAGTGATCCACCGGTTTTGCCTCTTGGCCGCGCTGCTCTCGCAAGGCGTTGTCGCGGCTAAAGCGCGCAGCCTGCTCACTGGGATCTTGTAGCTCGTAATAGCCGTTGGCGAGTTCCAAGCCACCCACATATAACTCAAAACGCCTGCCGACCTGCACGCCGCCTGCGTCGGTAATACGTGCCAGCGCCGCCTGAGATGGCGGATAGTCATAGACAAAACACAGGCCAAATTCGGCCAGTTTTGGCTCAATGAGATGGCTCATCAGCAAATCCAGCCAGGTATCGCGCTCATCTGGCACAAAGCTCAACTCAATATGTCGCTGGGTAAACTCGGCAAGTTCGTCGATCTGTACGGCAAATGGGTCGATATCGAGAACATCTAAAAAAAGCTGGCGATAGGAAAAGCGCTGCTGGCTGCCCCGCCCCAGCACGTGCATGACCAGATCGGCCACTTCATCCATCAGAGCGTGATCATCAAAGCCTGGGCGATACCACTCCAGCAAGGTGAATTCGGGATTGTGACGGGAGCCCGCTTCACCCCTGCGAAACGCGGGCGCAAGCTGATAAATCGGCCCGCTGCCGCCGGCGAGCAGTCGCTTCATCGCATATTCCGGCGATGTTTGCAGATAGCGTGTTTGACCGCCGCAATCAGTCTCGAAGGGCTCCATCGCAGGGTCGGTGACACCGTGTTGACAGAGCAAGGGGGTAACCACCTCCAACACCCCTCGCCCAGCGAAAAAAGCCCGCACCGAGGCTAACAGCTCGGCGCGGGCTTTTAGTACCTTAATTGATGCGCTGCTTTGCCAACTCACCGCTTAGGATTTACTGGCACGGCTGACGTATTCACCGGTGCGCGTGTCCACCCGGATGACTTCGCCCTGGCTCAAAAACAGCGGCACTTTCACCACCGCACCTGTGCTCAAAGTCGCTGGCTTACTGCCACCAGAGGCGGTATCGCCTTTAAGGCCGGGGTCAGTTTCGGTGATTTCCAGCTCGACAAAATTCGGCGGCGCCACAGACAAAGGCGAGCCGTTGTAGAGGGTCACTTCACACACATCCTGCTCTTTTAACCATTGCCGCGCATCCGCCACGGCCTTTTCATCGGCCTGGTACTGCTCATAGGTATCCGGCTCCATAAAGTGCCAGAATTCGCCATCGGTGTAGAGGTATTCCATGGAGCGGTCCATCACATCCGCACCCTCTAAGGATTCACCGGACTTAAAGGTACGCTCCCACACGCGCCCGGTTTTTAAGTTGCGCAGCTTTACCCGATTAAACGCCTGCCCCTTGCCGGGCTTTACAAACTCATTGTCCAAAATAGAACAGGGATCGCCGTCTAACATTACTTTCAGACCTGAGCGAAATTCATTGGTAGAATAGTTGGCCATGTTGTCCCGCCATTTAGTGAAGATGAAAAAGGCCGCTATCATACCGCACACAGAACTGCATTGGCAGACCCAGACCTGGCAAGCCCAACTTAAACGAGCCTACCGCCATCCTGCCGACCTGCTGGCCGCACTTGATGTCGATGTTAAGCAACTCAAAGTGCCAGTATGCACCAAAAGCCCCTTTCCGATGCTGGTGCCAGAAAGTTTTATGGCGCGTATGGAGCGCGGCAACCCCGACGATCCCCTACTTATGCAAGTATTGCCCGTTGAAGCGGAACATCGAGGCGCAGATGGTTTTGTACACGACCCCTTAGCCGAAGCTGCGAGTAACCCGATACCAGGCCTGGTGCACAAATACCATAATCGAGTTTTACTGATCGCCACTGGCGGTTGCGCCATCAACTGCCGCTACTGTTTTCGCCGGCATTTTGACTACAGCGCCAACAAGCCCTCCCACAGCGAGTGGCAAATCGCGCTTGACTACATTGCGAGACGGACTGAAATCGACGAGGTGATCTTGAGCGGTGGCGACCCATTGTTGCTAAATGACCGCAATTTGGCTGAACTTATACGCAAAATCAGCGAAATACCGCATATTAAGCGTTTGCGCATTCACAGCCGCATCCCGGTTGTGCTGCCAGCGCGTTGCACCGAAACCCTGCTGACGACCCTGAGCAACAGCCGCCTCGATACTGTACTGGTCATCCACGCCAACCACCCCAACGAAATCAATGATGAAGTCGCCAAGGCACTGTGCAAGTTTCGCCTGGCGGGCATCACGGCGCTCAACCAAAGTGTGTTGTTAAACGGTATTAACAACGCGGTAGCGCAACTGATACAACTTAGTGAAGCCCTGTTTGAGGCAGGCGTTCTGCCCTATTACCTGCACCTGCCAGATCGCGTCGCGGGTACTGCACACTTTTTCGTCGATGAAACCGAGGCCAGAGCACTGTATCAGAAACTTCAAACCGCAACCTCGGGCTACCTCGTGCCCAAGCTGGTCAAAGAAACCCCAGGCTGGCCCGCCAAGCAACGGCTGGGGCTATAAAACTACCACTTAGCAAATAAAAACGGCCTCCTGGAGCAATTGCGCACAATCCGACATCTATCGGTGGCAAAAACCCTCGCTTTTAAGCTATGCTGAACCCAGAATCGGGCTGCCTGACGCTGGTGCAGTGAAGTAACGCTACCGGGGCACCCCGCTGATAACGCAGGTAATACCATAATCAAGGACAGACGCATGAGCACGTCACCCATAAGATTAAGAATATCCAGGCAGGATCTGGAGAACTTCCCCCATTTCGCCCTGGACGCGCAAAAGGCGAAAGAGTGGATTGATGAATTACCTGCCACCAACGCGAAGCTAATGGTGGAAGAGCTGTGCAAAGTCATCACCGACTTGAATCGTACGCCCATGCCGGCAAACGTGCGTTTGGATATTCTGGAGACTCTGCGTGGGCCTCAACAAACCGCAATTGCCACCTTGCGCAAGCGTTTCCTGAAACAACCCGTGGTGCTGCCTGAAAGCTCTCGGCAAATGGCAGACACGACCTTCAAACTGCTGCGCCAAACCATTACCGCTTACACCACCGTGGCCATTGAGGGCATCAAACACAAAGCCACGCTAATCGAAGCAAACCCCGCCAAGCTCGTGTGTCTGGCACTGCATCGCGCCATCACAACGGCCGGCTTAAAGCTGCTCCACACCTTTCAACTATACCAGCCAGTTGAATTACAGGCCTGGCTTGAAATCAATCAACTGTACCTGCTGGCGGAGCGCCAAAAGCTGCAACACATTGATGTTGAAGACAAGATATACGGAGATGGCACCATCTTGCACACGTTCATGCGCGCTTTGCTGCTAACGTGCAGCAAGCCCAACCAGCTTCGCCAGGCGGATATGGCTGCGGTGTTTCGCGGTCTGCGTGACTGGGCGCCGCTGTGTGAACTGACTGTTGCGCGCCAGGCCGATGGCCTGTTTCTGGTCGATCTGGCCAGTGACCACCCACCGATCTACAGTGCTTTGCACCACGGCAGGTCCAGTGACAGCGAACGCTCACTATCGACGCGGAATCTGGTGGAGACCCTTGAGGAGCTGCAACAACAGGATCTTCGCGATGGCCGCCCCGGCATTGTATTTGATGCGGACACCACCCTGCCCTCGGGCATTTTAAACCACCTCATCACCGCTTACGGTGTCATGAGCCAGCGCAGTTTCTCGCGCAACAAAACCAGTAATCAGCTGTTGGTAAGCCTGGGGCTTGGCAGTGCACACTACCATTTGCTGGACGGCGAAAGCTTTAACGAATTGGTTACCGGCGTTGCCGATGATGCCGATGAAAAAGCCAACGTCATTGACAGCAACCCCTTTATTCGCGCCCCGGTCGATGAGCGCAAAGACCCTTGGGCGCTCACTGAGTCGCGCACCAGAATCGATACTGAGGGCGGTGTCAACTTAGATGACGTCAATATCCAAGACGCCTACTTCAACCTCATTAAAACTGACACCAAAGCACTTAGCGAGGAAGAACGTCACCCCGTTTTTGCGGTGGACATCTTAAACGTCAGTCCCGGCGGCTACTGCCTGCAATGGACAGAATCACTGCCTGGCAATATCAACGCGGGGGATATAATCTGCCTGCGCGAGAGCGAAGAAAAGCCCTGGGTCATCGCGGTTATTCGCTGGGTTAGCGCGCAAAACCACGGCAATACCCTGGTTGGCGTGGAATTACTAAGCCCTCGCGCCGTTCCCTACGCGGCAAAAACGCACCGCAAAACCGGCCCCGAAGGTGAGATGATGCGGGTGCTGCTGTTGCCGGAAATCAAACTGGTTGGCCAGCCCGACACCCTTATAACGCCGCGCGCAGGCTTTAAAGAGCGCCAGAAAGTCACCTTGGTGAAAGACGGCGAAGAGCAGTACATCCAGCTAAATCGCCAGTTGACCGCCACCGCCGCGTTTGCACAGTATGATTTTAAAACGATCAAGCACCTGGAAGAGGTGGCCAGCGACAACTTCTCACCCACCGATTCAGAGTTTGAATCGGTATGGACGCAGATTTAGGCTCCAAAGACTAAAAGAGCGCTAAACGGCTAAAAGAGGACAAGGCTAAAAGGGTACGTAAAACGTAATCGTAAAAGGGGACGAATCGTAAAAGTATTTAAAAGGGGACGGAGGGATTATTTTTTAATCCCTCCGTCCCCTTTTCACGTCCCCTTTTCACTTGTCACACAGAGTCTTGATATCGGCCTGTATATTATCGGCAAGCTCCGGTTTTAGCGCCACACTCAAAGATAGCTGCGCCTCGCCTTCGAGGTAGGCCACGTGGCTGATGTCAGCATCGTGCTGCAGCAGAACCTGGGTGAGAACGGGCAGGGGAGAAACACCATCAATCGGCGCAGTTAGTTGTATTTTGTAAGCAGTTGACGTCACTTTAA
>PDSN01000034.1 GCA_002748505.1 Gammaproteobacteria bacterium
TATCCCGCCGCCTCCCCCGGCGGCTGGCATCTGCTGGGGCTTTGTCCACAGCGCATGTTCGATGCCGAGCGCGAACCGCCCATGCTGATTAAAAACGGTGACAGCGTGCGCTTTGAAGCCATTGACCGGGAGCACTTTTTTGCACTCGGAGGGCAATTGCCATGAGCTTTGAGGTAACTCAAGCTGGGGTGATGAGCCTTTTACAGGACGCGGGGCGCTACGGTCAGCATGGCCTGGGGCTCACCACTGGTGGGCCGGCGGACGCCCACGCCTATGTTCTGTGCCAGCGTTTACTCAACAATGACCACAACGCCACCGCCGTAGAAATCAGTTTTGGCGGTTTGGAATTACTGGCGCTCAACGATGCCCAAATCGCCGTAACCGGCGCGAATACCGACTTATTCATTGATGAACAGCCCGCAGACCTGTGGCGCACTCACGCCCTGAAAAAAGGCCAACGCCTGCGTTTTGGCTATGCCACACGAGGCTGTCGCAGTTACTTAGGGGTGCGCGGCGGTTTTACGGTCACTCCACAATTTAACAGTACCGCCACCGTCCTGCGCGAAGGTATTGGTGGTCTAAATGGCGGCAAATTACAAGCGGGCGATCAGCTGCCTTTCACGCCCTGCCGAATAACACAGGATGTTTTTATCGCGCCAAACGATTGGCCGAACTATCCTGAGCATGTGGATTTAAGGCTTATTTCCGGCTATCAATTTGAGTTTTTTACAGCCCATGAACGAGCCCGTTTTTTTAGCAGCATTTACACCATCACCGATCGCGCCGACCGCATGGGTTACTGCTTACAGGGTGCGCCGATAGCCTGTACCATTAATACCCTGTTGTCAGAGGGCATCTGCCTGGGCGCTGTACAAATTCCCGCTGATGGCCAACCCATCGTATTGCTGAATGACCGCCAGACCATCGGCGGCTACCCCAAAATAGGTGCGGTGTTATCGCTGGATGTGGCAAAATTATGCCAATTACGCCCTGGCAACACCGTTTCATTTACTGCTATTAGTCCAGAGCAAGCGCACAATGCCTTGCACCTCGCGAACGCTCACCTGCAAGGGATTGCCATAAAGGAGCTGCCATGAAAACCAATGATGCCGTTCTCAGCCAAGCCATTGAGAAACTGCTGGTATCACGGAATTTACGCCAGATGAAAACAGCACAGGCAGCACTTAAGCCGGGCTACGTGTTGCGCGCCGCCACGCTGTTGCGCGACTTGCACGGCAGTATCATTATCGGTACCGGCTTTCCCGTGAGGGATACTTTTGAAACGGATGGCCCAGTTGGCGCTATTGCCTTGTATGAAGCACTGCAAACCCTTAACGCAGATCCGTGGATAGCCTGCGGAGGTCCTTTGCTGTCTTGTCTGCAACAGAAATACCAAACCCTGCCGTTAAAGGCACGCACTCTCAAAGAAGCCCAGCAAGAGGCTCTGCGCTACGAATCCAGGTTAAGACCCCACGCCTTGATTGCCATTGAGCACCCCGGACTGGCAAAAAACGGACGCTACTACAATATGCGCGGCGAGGATATCAGTGATCGATGCAGTATCTTCGACCCCTATCTTTCGCACCTGTCTTGCCCGACCATCGCTATTGGCGATGGTGGTAACGAAGCGGGCATGGGCAATATCAGCAAGGCCCTGAAGCAACTTGATATTAAACCATCGCAGACAGGTTGCGATGAATTGATCGTAGCGGATGTATCAAACTGGGCAGCTTATGGCGTGATCGGGTTTTTGGGACGCTGGGCCGGTAAAGATTTACTCGCTGCGGTGGCGCCAAGACAAATTTTAGGTTTTTTGTCGGAGCACGGCAGTGTTGATGGTGTCACCCGCCTGAACACGCTCACCGAGGACGGATTGGACGCCCAGGAAGGTATAGATCTTATTCAAGACATACGCAGACTCTGTCACGGACAGGCGCAAAGTATTTACAGCAATCCGGCATTTGGGGGCATTCTATGAGCATTGTCTACTTAAACGGCGACTACCTGCCCATGAGTGAAGCGCGTATTTCTCCCATGGATCGAGGGTTTTTATTCGGTGACGGCATCTACGAAGTAATTCCCAGCTACGACGGTTGTCTGGTGGGTTTTGTGCCACATATGGAAAGAATGCAGGCTGGCCTCTCCGCGATTGGCATCAACTACAGAATCGACCACCAGCAGTGGCGCGATATCGCCAACGCACTGATAGAAAAAAACGGTGGCGGTAATTTAGCGCTGTATTTTCACATCAGCCGAGGCGCCGACACGCGCCGCAACCACGCTTTCCCCGAGGGCGTTGAACCCACTTGTTACGCCTACGCCTTTGAGATTCCCGCGGAACCAGTAGCCGATCGCAAGGCCTGCAAACCCTATACTGTGGTCAGCACGGAAGACAGACGCTGGCGCAATTGCCATATCAAATCCACCGCATTGCTGGGTAATGTATTGCACTACCAATACGGTGCGCGTGGAGGCCACGGCGAGACGATACTGTACAACAGTGCCAATGAAATCACCGAGGCCAGTGCCTCGAACGTGTTTGCGGTAATCGATAACACCATTTACACACCGCCTCAGGATCACCAGATTCTACCGGGGATTACACGCAATATACTGTTAGACGCACTGCGTAAACACAGCGACTGGCAAGTCGAGGAAGCAATTATTACCCTGGATGATTTAAAACGTGCCAGCGAAATCTGGCTGACCAGCTCTACCAAGGAAGTCGCCCCGGTGGTTGAACTCGACGGCGCGCCGGTAGGCGATGGCAAAGTCGGCGAACTGTGGGAACAGGTGCAGCGTTTGTTCAGCCAATACAAATACGACTACTGATGCGCGCAACGCAGGCTCTGATTGATTTAAGCGCAATCAAACACAATTTGCGCCACGCTAAAAACCTCGCTCCCAAAGCGCGGTGCGTGGCGGTTGTCAAAGCCGACGCCTACGGCCACGGCGCTATCCCCGTCGCCAGGGCTATCGCCGATGACTGCGATGCGCTGGCCGTTGCCTGTCTGGAAGAGGCGCTGGAACTTCGCGAAAGCGATATCACTGCGCCGATATTGGTACTTGAGGGTGTGTGCCACCAGGAATCGCTGCAAACAGCAGTAAAACACCAGCTGTGGTTGATGATTCACAGCGAAGCGCAATTAAGCGCACTGGAAAACAGCCGGATAAATGCGCCGCTGAATTGCTGGGTAAAAATCGACTCAGGGATGCATCGCCTGGGTTTTCCACCCGCTGATATCACCGATATCATAACGCGCCTGCAGCACTGCGTTAACTGCAAAGACATCACTCTGGCAACACATTTTGCCAGTGCGGACGAACCCGAACTGGCGCAAACTGATCGGCAAATCGAACTGTTTGAGCAAACGACGGCCCCATTTGCACTGGCGCGCAGCGCCGCCAATTCCGCTGGTGTGCTGGCTTTTCCACGCGCCCACTACGAATGGATTCGCCCCGGTTACATGCTGTACGGCAATTCGCCCTTTGCACAAGACATCGACACCGCTCGCGCCCTGTGTCCCGCTATGTATTTTCAATGTGAAGTGATCGCCCTGCACCGCGTGGTCAGGGGTGAGACAGTAGGCTATAGCGGCACCTGGCAGGCACAGCGAGACAGCCTTATTGCCACCTTGAATGCAGGCTATGCCGATGGCTATCCGCGCGCCGCTGAAAACGGCGCGCCGGTACTCATCCACGGTCAACGCGCACCGCTTGCCGGCAGGGTGTCAATGGACATGATTACAGTGGATGTCAGCGATATAGCCAACGTCAAACCGGGTGATAGTGCGGTGCTTTGGGGCAAGCAAGACCGAGCAGTGCTCAGCGCTGACGAGGTTGCACAGCACGCCAACACCATTGGCTATGAACTCACGACACGAATGCCACCGCGCACACCCAGGCGTTATATCAACCCCTGAGCGTGCGCTGTTTTACAAGTGAGTTTTGAGAGTTTTAGTTACGAGGCTCAGGACTTTCACTCTCCCCCACTGGCTCTGGCGCACAAACCAGACCCTCGCCATCCGCCTCGTTGAGTGGCTGTATGCAGCGACCAACCATTGTGCCACCGTGCGACGTGGTTACTTCACAGGGATCACCCAAAAGACGATCTTTACAGGCCTCAACAGCTTCGGTTGGCGGGCCAGAATGCTGGTCGGCGCCCATCCCCGGGGGATTGGCGAGAGCCGTTTGCACAAATAACAGAGAACCGACAGCCAACACCTGGGAAACACGTTTAACAAAAATTTGCATAGACATAATCCTCTCCTTTTTTTTCCGAACACCGGAGAGTTCATACTGGCAAAAAACAGCGCTGAATACCCGTTTTTATCGCGGTATAAATCAGTGCGTAAAATGCAATATAATCCCCAGAACTTCCCGCGAATAAGACTGTCTTCTGCACAAATTATTTGTATGTTTTCAGCGAATTTTCGTTTTTTTCTAGGTGGAAAAGGCAAGGTCGACCCCGAAAAGGAAAGATGGTTCGCCTACAGCCTGTATTGCTTATTTACGTAACTTTTTAATACCAGGAACGTAATATAGCGATAAGATCTGCAGCCTATTGGACGTCAGTGACAATAATGCCTTGAATTAAGGCAAATTCTGTAAATGCCTCTCGGTAACACTCTGGCAAAACAATGTGTGCAGACACGACTTGCGCGTAGCTCACATTTTCTAAAACCCCGTCGTGCTGGGTGAGCCAGTGACGCAATATTTGCTCTTTGGAGAACTCCAAGCTCACACTCAACGACAGCTTAACTGCGACCTGCTGCCGCGGTGTTTTATCCAGCACCGCTTGCGCACTGGCGCTGTAAGCACGCACCAGCCCGCCCGCGCCCAGTTTCACCCCGCCAAAATAGCGAATCACCACAATGCCCACATCGCCCATGCCGGAGTGCTGCAAGACATTTAAAATCGGCTTTCCCGCTGTGCCCGATGGCTCGCCATCATCACTCATACCCGCGTTAGATGCAGCTGCGGGGTCACCGAGTAAATAGGCCCAGCAATGGTGGCGCGCATCGGAAAATTCGGTTTTTTGTCGCCCGACAAACAGTAAAAACTCTGCGCGGCTTTGACAGGGAACTAACCGTGCAATAAAGCGACTTTTTTTTATAACCAGTTCCGCCTCGGCTGTTTTTGCGGGTACGGCGTAATCAGGCATGGAAATTCTGGCGCCAGTGCTCGTCGAGTAAACGCCCCACGGTATTGGGCACCACCAGATGCGCCCCATACCAGGTGTGCAGGCAGCGAATGCGGGTAAAGTTTTCAATACCACCGATACCGCGCTTGTTAAACAGTGCTAAAAAGCCCAACGCTGCCAGTTGTCTTTTTTCCGCCTCGCTCATGTATTGTTCGCGCAGCGCAATGTAGGCGCAATGATCGACCCGCATCTGCTTTTGCAGCGCTTTGTCGTTGTCGATACGCTGTTGCAAAGTGTGAATCAAACCCCGTGCTTCGACTTGATCGATGCGGTAGTTCAAGTCCTTGTCCACCAGCCAGAACAGGGTAGGAAAAGGTTTTTTGTCCACCAGGGGCGCAACGCGAATGACCACGGGACGCTGCTGCTCATCCACTACGCTGACAGCCCGCAAACCCCGCGGCTCGCGCCCCAGCAGATCCGCCACCTGGTCTTGCAATGCCTGCGTCACCGCCAGCTCCCTGACAACAAACTCTCGCCCAAACGGGATCTGCTCACTGCCCAAGGTTTTTTACCACCCAAAAATGCGGCCCCACCGCGGACACCTCGAAACGCTCACCCACTACTTGATAGCCCGCCTGTTGATAAAAACCCAGAGCCGACTCGCGGGCATTGGCCCACAAATAGGCCCCACCCGCTGCGCGCGCCGCCTGTTCAGCTTCCGCTAACAGAGATACACCCAGCCCCCTGCCCCGGGCAGATTCAACAGTCGCCATTCCGCGCAGCTGCCAACCACTACCTGTTGCCACAGCAGCGTTGCTCACCTTGTACAAACTGGCAATCGCGCACAGCTCGTCCTCTACAAACGCGCCTAAATGCAGTGTGGTAGAGTCACCGTCGCCCGCAAAAGCACAGTCTTCAAGGTCGTAGCCAGGGCGCAGAACATCACGGCGAACAGGATAAGTCTGCTGCGCAGAAATCGGCCGGATCATACGAGGGGCTCGTCATCGCCTCCTGTACTACTGGCAACAGCCTCTGGCTCCGGGTTGACCAGAAAAATGTCGCGATAAGCAACATACGTCGACATCACACTCATCGGAATGAGTACCAGCCAACCCAGTCCAAGGGGAATGGAGGCCAACACCGCAAAAAGAATAAACAGCAAACCATAAACCATCATCGGCAGGATATTATCCAGGCAGCCCGCTAAACTCATTTTTATCGCGCGTACCACATCCACCTCGGGATGCAACACCAGCAACACCGGCGAAAACCAGAACGCCATCATCATTGCCGCAGAGATGGCGATACACGCCAGGACCACGGGTATAATCATCATACTGCCCCCGGCGATTGCCAACACACCCATCGTGCCCGCAAAAAACATCACGGCTACGCCAATGACTACACACAGCAAAGACAGACCGGCAATGGCTCCAGGTCGACGACTAAACCCTTCAATCAGATAAGCCACTTTCATGGCACCACC
>PDSN01000223.1 GCA_002748505.1 Gammaproteobacteria bacterium
GACGATGAAAATGCTGACCGGGCTGTTGGATGCCAGCAGCGGTTCTGCCAAGCTGTTGGGTAAAAGCATTGATGCCAAGGATATGCACGTCCGCCAACAGGTGGGCTATATGTCGCAGGCCTTTTCGCTATACGAGGAATTAAGTGTACGGCAAAATTTAGTGCTGCACGCCAAATTATACCAATTGTCCGGGAAGACGGCCGAGCAGGCCATCGCTTCCGCCCTAGTCCAGTTTGAGTTACAAGACCTTGCCGACGAATTGCCGCGCTCGCTATCGTTGGGTGTGCGGCAGCGCCTGCAACTGGCGGCGGCGTGTTTGCACCGCCCGACCGTACTGATTTTGGACGAGCCGACATCCGGTGTTGACCCCGCCGCCCGCGATAAGTTTTGGCAGTATTTGTTAAAGCTGTCGCGTGATGACCGGGTGACGATTTTTATCTCTACGCACTTTATGAATGAGGCCCTGCGTTGTGACCGTATCTCGTTTATGCACCGCGGGCAGGTGCTCGCGGTTGGCACACCACAGGCATTGCAACAACAGCGTCAGGCCGCAACCCTGGAAGAAGCTTTTATCGCTTTTCTGACGGAACAACAGGAACAGCCGCAACAATCATATAAAAAACAGTCAAAACAACAAATTAAGGCAGAAAGTAAAACAGCCATTGAGGCACAAACACCGGCAGCACCACCCCCGCCGAGCACCAACGACGTCGGCAGGCGCAATAAAGTTCCCAAGTTCGGCTTATCCTATTGGTTTTACACGGTGTGGACATTTGCCCTGCGGGAGGGCAAAGAATTGCTGCGCGACCCGATTCGTTTGCTGTTTTCGATACTCGGCCCGATTATCCTGCTGTTGGTTGACAGCTGGGGGCTGTCGTTTGATGCCAACCGCATTAATTTTGCCGTGCTCGATCAAGACCGCAGCTACGAAAGCCGCGAATTGATTGAACACTTTGCCGGCTCGGCTTATTTTAAACAAGTGGCACAGCTGAGTGAGCGCAGTCAATTAACGGACTATCTAAGCGGTGAAAAATCGCGCCTAATCCTTGAAATTCCCTCCGGTTTTGGCCGGCATTTACTGCAGCAACAGCGGCCGGAAGTGGCTTTTTACATCGACGGTTCGATGCCGTTTACCGGCGAAAACGCCGTTACCTACACAACCACCGTGATTCGGCAATACACGCAAGATTTTTATAAAAAACGCGGTATAAATCTGCAACCCCCCTATGATTTGCAGGTTCGTATGATGTATAACCAAGCGTTTAAGAGCGTCAACGCCATTTCCCCC
>PDSN01000039.1 GCA_002748505.1 Gammaproteobacteria bacterium
ACGGCATTCCCCAAATTATTCAGGATATCAAGCATGGCGGCTATTGATTCTTTGCCACGGATTGTTTGCGTAGTGGGTGCGCGTCCCAATTTTATGAAAATCGCGCCGATTATGCGTGCCTTGCGCGCAGATGATTCCGGTTTGCGTGCGACCCTGGTACACACTGGGCAGCATTATGATCAGGCTATGAAAGCCACTTTTTTTGACCAGCTTGGCATTCCTGAACCGGATGTCGATCTGGGAGTTGGCTCTGGCAGTCACGCGGCGCAAACTGCGGCAATTATGATGGCTTTTGAGCCGTTGCTGGATGAAGATCGTCCCGCAGCGGTGTTGGTTGTGGGTGATGTGAATTCAACGATCGCCTGCGCGCTGGTGGCGGTAAAAAAAGCTATTCCGGTTATTCACGTTGAGGCGGGGCTTCGCAGTGGCGATCGCACTATGCCCGAAGAAATCAACCGCGTGCTGACCGACCAGATTTCTGATTTATTGTTTACCACTGAGGTTAGCGCGGCGGGAAATCTGGTGCGCGAGGGTATCAGTGAGTCCAGCGTGTTTTTTGTTGGCAACGTGATGATTGATACCTTGAAATACAATTTGCCGCGCGCCAAACCCGCGAGTGAGACCCTGGCAGAGGCGGGCGCATCCTTTCAGGGCGATTACGGTTTGCTGACCCTGCATCGCCCGTCCAATGTGGATGACCCAGCGGTGCTTTCGCGTCTGTTAAATTACCTGCGTGGCGTGGCCGAGCAACTGCCACTGGTGTTTCCCGTTCATCCGCGCACCAAGGCACAAATAGAAAAAGCTGGCTTTGAAAGCTTACTCGAACACCCCAATATTTTGTGTCTTGGCCCCCAGGCCTATCTGCAAATGCTGGGTTTAATGAAAGACGCTAAAGTGGTGCTTACCGATTCCGGCGGTATTCAGGAAGAGACAACCGCGCTGGGAGTGCCCTGTTTGACCTTGCGTGAAAACACCGAGCGTCCGATCACCGTGGATCAGGGCACGAATACGGTCGTGGGGATTGATCCAGCGGTTATTGACGTTGCACTTAAAGACGTTCTTGGTAGTGGTGGTAAGTCAGGCCGGGTGCCGGCCATGTGGGATGGCCACGCGGCAGAGCGCATAGTTAAGCACCTGCGCACTTGGGTGAGTCAGCGGGGAGTGAAGTAAGAGAATTGGCATGGGCGAAGCTAAAGGAACTGGCATGAGCGAAACAGTAACATCAGGCGTTGTAAAGAATGCGATGTCTGTTGACGTCGAGGACTATTTTCAGGTTTCCGCTTTTGAGGACTGCGTCGATAGGCGTGATTGGGACGGTATGGAAAGCCGTGTCGAAATAAACGTGTATCGGATTTTATCGCTGTTCGGTGAATACAATATTAAAGCGACATTTTTCACTTTGGGTTGGGTGGCGCAGCGTTATCCGCGTATGATTGAGCGCATCGTCGAAGGCGGTCACGAAGTGGCCAGTCACGGCTGGGATCACAAACGAGTAACGGAGATGACGCCTGAACAGTTCGCTGCAGATGTTGTCAAAGCCAAACAATTGCTTGAAAAATTATCCGGTCAGCAAGTTATAGGTTATCGCGCGCCGAGTTACTCTATTGGTAGTGACAATCTCTGGGCGCAGGATGTATTGGCTGATACGGGGCATGTGTACAGCTCTTCTGTCGTGCCGGTAAAGCATGACCTGTACGGCATGCCCGAGGCACCCCGCTTCGCCTACAAAGCCGCTGAGGGAAGGTTGTTGGAAATACCTATCACCACTGTGCCAGTTGCCGGGCGCAATATTAACTGCGGTGGCGGTGGTTGGTTTCGACTGTTTCCTTATGCGTTCACCCGCCGGGCGCTAAAAAAAGTGAATCAGCAGGAAGGGGAAAGTGCAGTGTTTTACTTTCATCCCTGGGAAGTTGACCCCGAACAGCCGCGTATTGAAGGCGCGAGCTTTAAGTCGCGCTTTCGTCATTATTTGAATTTGCAGCGAATGGAGCCGCGTCTCGAACAGTTAATTCGCGATTTTTCCTGGGGGCGAATGGACGAGGTGTTTGTCGGCGAGCGCTGATCGATTGTCATTTTTGACGATCATAGAATACAAGCGGTAATTGGCTGGATTGAATAGCCGGTTTTTGTTGGGCCAATGGATTTGGAAATAGGGTATGACCGTTAGCATCGAACAATTAGGGCAGTCTGAAAGTGAATTGGCGAGTTGGGATGACTATGTAAAAGCCGCCGAGAACGGCACATTTTTTCATTTGTCTGGCTGGCAAACCGTGCTTAAGAAAGCCTTTGGCCACAAGCCTTTTTTTCTGCTGGCAAAGCGCGAGGGGCGCATTGTTGGTGTTTTGCCATTGGCACAGGTAAGGAGTTTTCTGTTTGGTAATCATCTGGTAGCGCTACCGTTTTGTGTATACGGTGGCGTGGTGGCCGATGATGAAGAAGCTGCAAATGCGCTTCGCGAAGCGGCCTGCGCAAAAGCCATAGAACTGAATGTTGAAGCGTTGGAGATGCGCAATATAGAGGCCACGCAAAACAGTGATTGGCCGCGAAAAGACTTGTACGTCACTTTTCGTAAAGCGATTGATCCCGATCACGACGTCAATTTAAAAGCTATCCCCAATCGTCAGCGCGCGATGATTCGCAAGGGTATTGCCAATGGCCTGGTAAGCGAACCCAGCGACGATAGCGCGCGCTTGTATCGAGTGTATTCGGAAAGTGTGCGCAATCTGGGTACGCCGGTGTTTAGCGCTCGTTATTTTAAGGTATTGCAAGAGGTTTTTGGTGATGCTTGCCGTATTTTAATGATTACCCACGAAGGGCGTGATGTAGCGGGAGTGATGAGTTTTTATTATAAAAATGAAGTGCTGCCCTACTATGGTGGCAGTGTCGCCGCTGCGCGCTCGATTAAAGGCACCAATGATTTTATGTATTGGGAATTGATGCGCCGCTCTTGCGATGAGGGTCTAAGCCTGTTTGATTTTGGCCGCAGTAAAAAAGGTACGGGCGCCTACAAGTTCAAAAAGAACTGGGGTTTTCCTCCGCAGGATCTGAACTACGAGTATTTTCTGGTGAAAGCGGAAAAAATGCCAGAACTCAATCCCAACAACCCGCGCTACGAAAAACTTATCGCGATTTGGCGTAAATTGCCGCTGTCTGTGGCGAATAGGATAGGCCCACCAGTGGCCGCGTATCTCGGGTAAGGGGGGCTTGTGAGCGATACTGCCAAGCCCGGCCTGTTGTTTCTCTGTCATCGTTTACCGTATCCACCCAATAAAGGTGACAAAATTCGCTCATGGCATCTGCTTAAATTCCTTGCCCGGCACTATCGCGTTTATTTGGGTACGTTTATTGATGACAGCGAAGACTGGCAATATGTGAATGAGGTGCAGACGCAGTGCGCCGAGCTTAAAGTGCTGTCTTTGGAGGGGCTTGCGCCTAAGCTGCGCGGTATCGTCGGTTTGCTGACGGGACGGTCGTTATCAGAACCCTGGTATCACCTGGGTGACATGAAAAACTGGGTAGACGCCCTGGTAGAACAACAAAAAGTTACCCACGCCCTGGCGTTTTCCTCGCCCATGGCGCAGTATATTTTGCCCCACAAAAGCCTCGCCGAGCACGGCGTAATTGATATGGTCGATATCGATTCGGACAAGTGGGCGCAGTATGCCACCAAAAAGCCCTGGCCGCTTAGCGTGTTGTATCGCACCGAGGCGCGACGTCTATTCCGGTGTGAAGAAAAAATTACCCGTGGTTTAAATTATAGCTTATTTGTCTCAAGCACCGAGGCGGCGCATTTCCGACAAATGTTGCCGGGGCTCAGCGATAAGATCGGCTATTACAATAACGGCGTTGACACCGAGTATTTTGCCCCCGCTGAGTTTGTTTCACCCTTTGCGCAGGATTCCGTACCCGTATTGGTGTTTACCGGCGCCATGGACTATTGGCCGAATGTTGATGCGGTACGGTATTTTTGTCGCGAGGTTTTACCCGCTTTGCAACAGCGTGGTGCGGTCAGTTTTTGTATTGTGGGCAGCAAGCCCGGCAAAGAGGTACAGAGTTTAGCGCAGTTACCAGGCGTAACTGTCACAGGGCGCGTTCCTGATGTACGTCCTTATTTGGCCCATGCCGCTGCAGTGATTGCACCTATGAGGGTCGCACGAGGCGTGCAAAACAAGGTGCTGGAAGGCTTGGCAATGGACAAACCTGTGGTCACTACCAGCCTGGGTTTGGAGGGTATTTCCGCCGTACCGGGCAAAGAAGTCCTTATTGCCGATTCACCAGAGGCATGGCTTGACTGTTTGTCATTTATTTTTGGGGGCGATAGTGGTATCGCAAGAGGCGCGGCACGTAAGCGAGTGCTTAGCGATTTTAACTGGAATGAAACCTTGCCGGTGGTGTTGCGAGCACTAAACGGGGAGTCATTGAATGGCTGAAGTTCTACCGACCTTAAGTAACACCCAGGGTCGTTACTATCGTTTTGCCCTGCTGGCCTGGACGTTGATTTGCGTGCTGGCTTTTTTTAGCACCTTTGCGACAATGGTGAACACCTGGATTGTTGCAGAAACCTATACCCACGGTTTTTTGATCGTGCCGATTTCTGCGTGGTTGCTGTGGGACGGCCGCCACCGTTATTTGAATCTGCCCATAAAACCTTGTTTGTTGCCTTTGGTTCTGCTGTTTGGCGCCAGTCTGCTGTGGTTTTTAGGCACGCTGGCTGGGGTGCAAGTGGTACAACAACTTGCGGCGGTGAGTGCCTTTATTGTCGGTGTATGGCTGATTCTGGGTTATCAGATTGCCTGGCGTATCGCTTTTGCCCTGGCGTTCTTATTATTCGCCGTGCCCATGGGGCAGGGGTTGGTGCCTCCTATGATAGACCTCACCGCCGATGCAACGGTGTGGTTGATAAAACTGACGGGTATTCCCATTTATCGTGAAGGTACTTTTTTTTCACTGCCCACGGGTAACTGGTCGGTGGTCGCTGCCTGTAGTGGCGTGCGCTATCTTATTGCCTCGGTCACCCTGGGTTGTTTGTACGCCTATATTACCTATCGCAGCCTGAAGAAACGTTTGGCTTTTGTGGCATTGTCGATTGTCGTGCCGGTTATTGCCAATGTGTTTCGCGCCTTCTTGATTGTGATGATCGGTCATTTCAGTAATATGGAATTAGCCACTGGCGTGGATCATTTAATATACGGCTGGATTTTCTTTGGCGTGGTGATGCTGGTGCTGTTCAGTCTGGGTGCACGTTGGCGTGACGATATGACCGACAAACCAGCCGCCGTTGAAAAGCTACCAGATAACGGTGCGGATACCAGGACTCGCAGTTTGCCGATTGTTGGGGGACTTATGCTGGTATGTGTGCTCGCCGCGCCGTTGACTATTAAAGCGATGGATCAGCGCGCACTGCCCGAGCAACTTGTACCACTCGCCCTGCCGTCGCGTATCAACGCCTGGCATCAGGTCGATATACCCTTTTCGTGGCAGCCCTATACTGTGGGTTCCCACGAGCAGTTGTATCAGGCGTTTTCCGATAGTGAGACGGAGGTGGCGGTATATGTCGATTACTTCCTGTATCAGCAGGAAGGTGCAGAGGTAATCGATCGGCGCAGTCGTATTGTTGAGCCGGGTCGCAAAACACCGTGGCGAAAAACTGCGGATCTGGGTCTACAACGGGCGAACAGCGAGCCGTCTTTTGTGGTGAATACCTATGTGCTCACCGATGACAATCAGCGTTTGTTAGTGTGGGGGTGGTTTCGTGTGGGTGATAGCGCCACACCCAGTCCGTACATGGCAAAAATACAGGATATTAAAAGCCGTTTGCTAGTTGGCAGGCGTGATGCGGCCAAGTTGTTTGTGGCGACAGTAATTCCCAATGAAGATCAGGGTCAGCGCCATGCTGAGCAAAAATTGCAGGCATTCGCAGAGCAGGTGCTGCCGCAAGTGATGCATGCCATTGATGCTGTGTCAGGTTGGGACAGCGATGCGCAATAAGCACGCCGAGCGCCCCCTGGTTGTGCATGTAATCTTCGAGCTGGGTACAGGTGGTTTGGAAAATGGCCTGGTCAACATTATCAATCGTATGCCTGCTTATCGTCACGCCATCGTCTGTTTAACCCACAGTGGTATTTTTGCCGAGCGTATTACCGCCGACGTGGACATCTACGAGCTTCACAAAAAGCCCGGTCACGATCTTGGCGTGTTTTGGCGATTGTGGCGCTTGTTGACGCGGCTGCGCCCCGCGATTGTTCATACCCGCAATCTTGCGCCCCTGGAAACCCAGATTTTAGGTCTGCTGATGCCGCGGGTGAAGCGTGTGCACGGTGAACACGGTCGCGATATGGATGATCTGGATGGCAGCAATCCGCGGTATCGTTTTTTGCGTCGACTACTGCGCCCACTCATTCACCGTTACATTACCGTAAGTGAGGATTTGGCGTCTTATTTACGCTGCATAATCCGTGTGCCAGAGGCTAAAATACGGCAGATATACAACGGTGTGGATACGTGCAAATTTAGCGCTGTCAGCAAGGCTCGTGTTGATGACCTGCCGGGAAGTTTTCAGGGTGATGTCAAAATTATTGGCACCGTAGGGCGTTTGGCGGCGGTGAAAGATCAGCCAACCCTGGTTAGAGCCTTTGCCAAAATTTGCGCAGATTACCCCGCGCGCCTGCTGCTTGTCGGCGATGGCCCCAAGCGCGGTGAGCTTGAAAACACCATCGCTGAGTTGGCTATCGGCGATAAGGTATACCTGGCAGGGGATCGCACCGATGTGCCCGCACTGTTGTCGAGTATGGACGTGTTTGTATTGCCATCATTAGCAGAGGGCATATCTAACACCATACTGGAGGCCATGGCCAGTGGTTTGCCGGTGATTGCCACCGATACCGGCGGCAATCCCGAGTTGGTGCGCGATGGCGAGAATGGCCTGTTGGTGCCGGTAGGTGATGATGACGCGCTGGCCTTGGCTCTGGCTAAGCTGCTGGCGTCTGATGGGCTGGCCCGGCAAATGGGCGAGCGCGGTCGTTGGCGTGTTCTACAGGAATTTGACTGGTCGCGCACGGTGGCGCGTTATCAGGGCGTTTATGATGAGTTGCTTGAGCGGACTTGAGCGATGTATTACAGAGTGTAAATTGGTAAATTAGCATGTGCGGCATTTCCGGTATTTTTGATACAACAGACAGGCGTCATTTAGATCGCGACTTACTATCGCGAATGAATGAAACTCAGTTTCACCGCGGCCCCGACGAGGGTGGTATTCACGCCGAGCCGGGCGTGGTGCTTGGGCACAGGCGTTTATCTATTATTGATCTGTCTCATGGCCAGCAACCCATGCTCACCGACGATGGCCGCGTGTCGTTGGTGTATAACGGTGAAATCTATAATTTCCCAGAGCTGACCGAACAATTAAAAGCCCGGGGCTACACGTTCAGAACCCGCTGTGATACAGAGGTGATTCTATACGCCTGGTGTGAGTGGGGTGTGGATTGCGTGCAGCGTTTTCGCGGTATGTTTGCCTTTGCAATTCACGATCGCGAGCGCGGCTGTTTGTTTATGGCGCGCGATCGTTTAGGCATTAAACCGCTGTTTTATTCTCTGCTGGATAATGGTCAGTTGGTGTTTGGTTCAGAATTAAAAGTGCTTAAGGAACACCCGCAACTGCCGCGGAAATTAAATCCCACGGCAGTGGAAGAGTATTTTGCCTTTGGCTACGTGGCCGAGCCCGACACCATCTATCAGGGCGTTTACAAAATGTCGCCGGGGCATTGCCTGCTGGTCGAGCGCGGGAAGCCTTTGGGGCAGCAGCAACAGTATTGGGATATTCCCTTTGCCAGCGCAGCGCCCATGTCCGAAGAGGAAATGCAAGCCGGACTGATTGAGCGCATGCGCGAAGCGGTGGATATTCGCATGGTGGCGGAGGTGCCATTGGGTGCGTTTTTATCCGGTGGCGTCGATTCCAGCGCTGTGGTGGCGATGATGGCGCAGCTACAGGAAGACCCCGTGCACACCTGTGCCATCGGTTTTGATGTGGATAAATTTGACGAAACCAGCTACGCGCGCCTTGTCGCGGATCGCTATAAAACTGATCACTATGAAAAAACTGTCAGCAGCGACGATTTTGATTTAATCGACAAGCTGGGTTGGTTGTATGACGAACCTTACGCCGACAGCTCCGCCATTCCCACCTATCGCGTATGCGAATTAGCGCGCAACAAAGTAGTGGTGGCGCTTTCTGGTGATGGGGGCGATGAAAACTTAGCCGGTTATCGCCGCTACCGCTGGCACATGAATGAGGAAAAACTGCGCGGCAGATTGCCGCTGGGTTTGCGCAAAGCGGTGTTTGGCCCCCTGGGTAAATACTACCCCAAGGCCGATTGGGCGCCGCGTGTGTTCAGAGCGAAAACCACCTTTGAGTCGCTGGCCTACAATTCTGTGGAAGCCTATTTGCACTCGGTGTCGATATGCTCCGGTGCGCAGCGTCGGGCGCTTTTTTCCGATGCCCTAAAACGCGAGCTGCAAGGCTACGATGCGATTGAGGTGTTTAATCGCCACGCTGCCAACTCGCCCACCCAGGATCCGCTGTCCCTGATTCAGTATCTGGATATGAAAACCTATCTGGTGGGCGATATCCTTACCAAGGTTGATAGAGCGAGTATGGCGCATTCTCTGGAAGTGCGTGTGCCGCTGTTAGATCACAAATTTGTGGAGTGGACCTCATCTCTACCGGCAAACGTGAAATTGCGCGGTCAGGAAGGCAAATATATTTTGAAAAAATCCCTGGAGCCACATCTGCCCAATGATGTGTTGTACCGCCCCAAAATGGGTTTTGGCGTACCCCTGGCAAACTGGTTCAGGGGGCCACTGAGACAGCGTTTGCAAGACAGCATTGTGGAGGGCGGCCTGGCGAAGACGGGTTTGTTCAATCAAAGCTATTTGGCGGAGTTGGTGAATCAACACCTATCCGGGCGGCGCGATCACAGTGCCGCGCTCTGGACCTTACTGATGTTTGACGCCACCACTTCCGGCGAGAATTTTGGATTTTAAGGCAGCGCTATGCATATTCTTCACATTTTGGATCATTCCATCCCACTGCACAGCGGTTATACCTTTCGCACTCGCAATATTTTGTTACAGCAGCGTGCGCGCGGTTGGCAGACCTCGCATATTACCGGCTTGAAGCAGGGTTTTGCCAGCGAGCCAAAAGAAACCGTTGATGAGCTGACCTTTTATCGCACGCCAGCTGCCGAGGGTGTGTTGGACCGTTTGCCGGTGATTAACCAGTGGCGGGTGATAAACACCCTGGCAAAGCGTCTAAAGCAGGTTGTCGATGAGATTAAGCCCGATATTTTACACGCGCACTCACCGGCACTTAACGGTTTGGCGGCGCTTAAGGTTGCGCGCCAGACCGGTATACCCCTGGTGTATGAATGCCGCGCATTCTGGGAAGATGCGGCGGTGGATCACGGCACCAGCAGTGAGGGGGGGCTGCGTTACAAGCTCACCCGCGCACTTGAAAGCCGTGTTTTTGCCAAAGCCGATGCGGTGACAACCATTTGTGAAGGGTTAAGAAAAGATATTGTTGCCCGCGGCATCAGCCCCGATAAGGTCACCGTGATTCCAAACGCGGTGGATATCGAAAACTTCGCCATGGATCAGCCCGTGAACCTTGATTTACAGGAAAAGCTGGGCTTGAAAGACAAGCAGGTGCTGGGTTTTATCGGTTCGTTTTACGCCTATGAAGGTCTGCCGCTGATTTTGGACGCAATGCCCGCACTGGCAAAACAGTTTCCCGATATAAAGCTGCTGTTGGTTGGCGGTGGCCCGCAGGAAGATTTGATCAAGCAAAAAACCGCAACCCTGCAGTTGCAGGATCGGGTTATTCTCACCGGCCGCGTGCCCCATAGCGAGGTGCAGGACTACTACAATCTGGTGGATATTTTTGTGTATCCGCGTCTCTCCATGCGCTTGACTGATTTGGTGACGCCATTAAAACCGCTGGAAGCCATGGCGCAGGGGCGTTTGGTGGTAGCGTCTGACGTGGGCGGACACCAGGAATTGATAGAAAACGGTAAAACCGGCCGTTTGTTTAAGGCAGGTGATGCGAAGGATTTAGCCGCAGTGGTGGCGAAGTTGCTCGACGATGAAGAACGGTGGCCTGCGATGCGCGCTGCCGGGCGCGATTATGTGGAAAACGTGCGCAACTGGCCCAATTCGGTGGCAAATTATCAAGCCATTTACGACAAATTGCTTGCGGGAAAACGCGCGTGAAAATCGGTTTAGTTGGTCCTGTTCCACCGCCAGCGGGTGGTATGGCGATGCAAACCTTGCAACTCAAAGAGCTGCTGGAGAGTGAAGGGCAGAGCGTAGTCATGCTGGCCACCAACGGCCCCTACAAGCCAGCCTTCGCTGAAAAACTCAAAGGTATTCGCGCGCTGTTTCGCCTGCTGCCGTATTTAGCTGGCTTATGGAATTTATGTTCGCGCGTTGAATTGATTCACTTGATGGCAAATTCCGGTTGGTCATGGCTGCTTTTCAGTGCGCCCTGTCTAGTGATTGCCAAACTTCGCGGTACGCCGGTTATCGTCAACTATAGAGGCGGAGAAGCAGACAGTTATTTCGCCAACAACGCCTGGCATGTCAGGCCGATTATGCGCCTGGCCGCAAAGGTGATTGTGCCTTCGCGCTTTTTAAAGCATGTGTTTTTACGCTACGACCTGCGCACCGATGTTATTCCCAATATTGTGCGTCTTGAGCGTTTTTCAGGCCAGCGCGCATCTGTGCACGATGGTGCGCATCTCGTTATTACCCGCAATTTAGAACCTATTTACGGCATTCCCACTGCGCTAAAAGCACTGGCACTTGTTGCTGAAAAATTCCCGCAAACACACTTATCCATTGCTGGTAGTGGGCCGCAATTGGAAGAGCTTGAAACCCTGGCGGAAACCCTGGGCGTGCGGGATAAGGTTTCTTTTCTCGGGCGGCTTGATCGCGATGCGATAGACGCACTGTACCGCAGCGCCGATGTGCTGCTCAATCCCACCACCGTGGACAATATGCCCAACTCACTGTTAGAGGCGATGGCCGCCAAAGTGTGCATTGTCAGCTCCAATGTGGGTGGTGTGCCGTTTATGGTGGAACATGAAAAAACCGCTTTGTTAACGCCGGTTGGCGATGAACAAGCGATGGCCGATGCCATATCCTGTCTACTCACCGATGAGCTGTTGCGCAAACGACTGGTGACCGCTGCTTACAACAGTGTGCAACGCTGTGCGTGGCCCGAAGTGAAAAATCAATGGCTAAGCACGTATCAGGAGGTGCTGCGCGCATGAGTTTTTATACGTCTTTGGTGGCGAATATTTTATTTCCGCTGCATGAGCGCTTAAAAAAACACAGTACCATCGCTGTGCACAAGCAGATGGAAGCTACTCAGTGGTACAAGCCGGAGCATTTAGAACAACTGCGCGTACAGCGTCTGCGCACGTTTTTGCAGCGTATTGGCAAAGATGTGCCTTATTATCGTGAACTGTTTGCCAGGCTTGAGTTTAACCCCGACACCGTCAATTCCCTGGACGATATTCAGCAATTACCCCTGATGGGCAAGCCGGAAATTCGCGGGCATTCCGACGCTATGAAAGCCGACAACGCACAGGGTCTGGCGCGATTTAACACTGGCGGTTCCAGCGGCGAGCCCTTGATTTTTTATATTGGCAATGAGCGCGTCAGTCACGATGTGGCGGCGAAACGTCGCGCAACCCGCTGGTGGGGTGTTGATATTGGCGATCCCGAAATTGTGGTCTGGGGCTCGCCCATTGAACTGGGCGCACAGGATCGCGTGCGTATGCTGCGCGATAAACTGTTTCGCACCGAACTGTTATCAGCTTTTGAAATGACAGAGGATAATTTAAACCATTTTGTCTCGGTCATTCGTGAAATGCGCCCCAAAATGTTGTTCGGTTATCCCTCCTCGCTATCCCATATCGCCAAACACGCCAGGCAGAAAGGCGTGCCCATGGATGACCTGGGTATAAAGGTGGCGTTTGTAACCTCTGAGCGTTTATACGACGAGCAGCGTCTGATCATTGAAGAGGTCTTCGCCTGTCCGGTGGCAAATGGCTACGGTGGCCGCGATGCGGGCTTTATCGCCCACCAATGCCCAGAGGGCAATATGCATATTACCGCTGAAGACATGCTGGTGGAAATCATTGACAAGGACGGCAATACCCTGCCCGCAGGGCAAAGTGGTGAAATTGTCGTCACCCATTTTGCCACCGCTGATTTCCCCTTTTTGCGCTATCGCACCGGCGATGTGGGTGTGCTGGATGACGAGTTGTGTCGCTGCGGTCGCGGTCTGCCATTGTTAAAAGAAATACAAGGCCGGACTACGGATTTTGTGGTCGCAAAAAACGGCGCGGTGATTCACGGTCTTGCACTGATTTATATTTTGCGTGATTTGCCGGGCATCGCTGAGTTTAAGGTGGTACAGGAATCCCTGGATCTCACTCGGGTCATGTTGGTAAAAGGCCCTGATTTTGCAGCCAGTAATGAAGACGCCATCCGCGATGTTTTTCAGCAGCGCCTGGGTAAAGATGTGGATGTGGTATTTGAATACAGCGACCTTATTCCGGCGGAAAAATCCGGCAAATTCCGGTATATCATCAGCAAAGTAGCGGTTTGATGCGCGTTTTCCTGGCTGTCTTGCTGTGCCTGCCCTGGCTGGTCAGCGCCGAGGGCGTGGATAAAACCTTTAGCTTTGCAGATTGTCACCGCGTACAGGGCAAGGTGGTCTGTGACCCACGGGAAAAATCGACTGCCAGGCCTGTGCAAAAAAACAATCTGCAGGCCCTGGTCAATGTCACGCCAAGTGGTGGCACATTGACGATTGCACCCGGCGAATATCAGCAGGGTTTGATTCTGTACCGTCCAATTACCCTCAATATGCGAGGGGTGCATATGCATAAAGTGGTGTGGAAAAAAGCTGCGCTGATTGTCGAGCAAACAGAACCCGGCCCTATTGTTATCAATGACTATCAGCACGATGGCAGGCACTCAGATGCTGTTTACAGAAACCTGTCGGGGCTGCGCATCAGCGGGAAACAGTTTGATGTCACGTTGAATAACGCCCATATTCAACACACCGCAATGGGTGTATTGACGGACAATAAGGGCGGTAGTCTGACGATCAATGACTCGGTGATTGAAAACATCGGCGGCATTCCCGGGCAGTCCAGTCTCAGTCATATCGTATACGCGGGATTGATTGACACCCTGACCATTCAGGACACTGTCTTACGAAATTCTACGGGCAAAGGGCATTTGTTGAAGTCCCGTGCCAAACGCACCACTGTCAGTCGTTCTGAGCTTGCGGGCAAAGACGGTGAACACAGCCGTGTAATTGATATTTCCTGCGGTGGGTTTTTGGCTGTGACCAACAGTCTTTTACAGGCAAGTGCCAATGCCGATAACGCCGATCTTATTGCCATGGGCGTGGAAGCCCCGCAGAATTGCCACAACACCAGCCGCGACAATAAGGTGGTGATTACCGGCAATACCATCCTGTTTGATATACGCCATAAGCAACAACTACCCTTGGCGGATCAGATTTTTTTTAACTGGCAGGGGCCGGTGAGTTCCCTGAACGTCAGCGACAACATCATTGTCGCGCCGGGGCGGTTTTTGTGGCAGGCCCCGTGGCGTCATGTGGATATCAGCATTCCCAAAAGCGCGAATAACTGCATTTATAAAACGCGCGAGGCGGCGGGTTTAGCGGGTTTTTGATTTTAGTGCTTGATTTTATTTTTGTGCCGCCAGCACTGCATTCATGAAATACCCGAGTTATTCCTGATGTGCCGCTACCCACAGTTCAAACACTGTTAAAATCCACACCAGCTCTCCGTAATAGGAGGCGTGGCCAGAGCGGTGCAGTTCTATGGTTTTGTCGATAAATTCAGGGCGCAGGTAGCCGCGTTTCTTTAATGAGAGCAGGTTGTCGTAGGCCATGTCGCGCAGTGGCTGGTGTTCGCGCATCCATACGCCGAAGGGCAGGCCAAAACCCTGTTTGCTTTTGTTAATGGTGGCATCGGGTAACCAGCCGCGCAGGGCGTTTTTATAAAAACGTCGCAGTTCGCCTTTGGCCAGTTTCATTTTACTGGGAATGGAGAGCGAAAAATTCACCAGCTCATCGTCGAGCATAGGGTAGCTGACCCTGACTCCGGCCAGGGCGCACATATGGCTGACTTTGCGCAGGTCGTTGTCGGCCAGCGTGTACTGCCAATCCAGATACAACATACGGTTTTGCAGAGTGGCGGGTTCTGGCCGCTGGTATATTTCGCGCTGTAAAGCGATGGGCGCTTCTGTGTTTATTTCACTGACAAAGTCGTCAGTGAATATTTCCCTGGCACTGTGGCGATGCAGGAAGTTATAGCTTTGCATTCTGTCGGGCAGCGGGGTGTTGGCCTGGTCAATATAACTGCCGGCTTTTGACACCAGCGGCAATGCGTTTGGCAGAGCTTTAACTAGGGGTTCCAGTAAACCGCTGCGCAAAAAACCAGGTATGTTTTGGTAGTATTCAAACACTTGTTGTTTGGCGTAGCGCTCATTACCCGCAAAAAACTCGTCGCCACCATCGCCAGCTAACAACAGCTCGATGCCCGCTTCTTTGGCTGTTTTGGCACAGAAATAGGCGGGCAGGGCAGAGGAGTTACCAAAGGGTTCGTCGTAGCTGGTGGCAACCAACGGCAGTGCTTCCACTACGTCCTCGGGGGTGACGTAATACTCGTTGAGTTCAACGCCAAAGTGTTTGGCGGTAATGCGCGCGAAGGCCATTTCGTCATAGCCCTCGGCGGAGAAACCAATCGAGAACGCGCGCGCGGTGTCGTCGCGAATTTCCGATAACATGCCCACCACGGTTGAGCTGTCCAGTCCGCCGCTCAAAAACGCACCCACGTTCTCGCCTTCAGCGCCGGCTTTACGGGTGGATTCACGCAGCCAGTGTTTTAGCTCTTCACAGAGCTTTTGCTCCGGCGCGCTGGCCTTCTCGCTGAATTTCGGTACCCAGTAGCAGTGGGTGTTTAGCTGTCCATTTGCGAAGCGCAAACAATGTGCACCTGGCAATTTACTCAAGCCCCGGTAAACCGACACCGGGCTTGGCACCATATGGAAATACACATAATCGTAGATGCCCTGTGCAGTCAGCTCGCGCTCCAGCGCGGGGTGGGCCAGCGTGGCACTGGCGGAACTCGCCACTGCGATACCTGCATCGTTTGGCATTACGGCATAGTAAATGGGATGTTGGCCGAAACGGTCGTTGGCGGCGACAACGGTGTCTGCCTGTTTGTCCACTAAACAAACACTAAAGACGCCGGTGATACCGTCCAGCACTTTTTCGCCCCGTTTGCTGTAGGTGTCGGCGAACGTCTGCGCGGGATGCGTCGATACCTCACCCGCAAAGCGCGGAGCGCCGGTAACCAGCACTAAAAACTGCTCATTTTCAAATACATCGCCGGTACTGACGCCGTGGCAGTGTTCACCGCCCAAATAGTGGTGCGGCAGCTGCGAATTCAGAGCGCCGCCTAAAATGTTGCTGGCATCGGGCGCATCGGCCTTATACCAGCAGGCCAGGGCATCAGTTAGCAGAGGGGATTGGGAAATATGACTCACGGCGATACTGTCCTTGCGAGAATATGACAAAGCGGTGATGCTAGCATTTTGCGATGCTAAAGGTAACGCAGCACCTGCATTCGCTTTAGGCAATATCACCAGAGCTTGTGCTTTTCCGTTGATCCGGCGCTGCCCGGTACCTTGGCAATACGGTAGCGGTGGGGAACTGATCCAGTAGTGGTTGGGGGAAACCGCTGGCATCGACCACCTGCGCGTGTTGCCGCCCCAGCTGGCGCGGCTCGGTGACACCACAGGAATGGGCGATGATTTCAACCTCGTGGGCGATATTGTCGGCATAGTGCGCCACGCGCTCGGCCTTGTGCAATGGGTTCAGTCCTTCCTGTAGGTCTTTATTGTGTGTGGTAATACCGGTGGGACAGGTGTTTTTATTGCATTGCAAAGCCTGAATACAACCAAGTGCGAATAAAAAACCGCGCGCCGTGTTAACCATATCGGCACCCAGACACAGGGCGCTGGCGACTTCTATCGGGTTAATGAGTTTGCCCGAGGCGATAATTTTGACACGATCGCGCAGGGCATAGCGGGTCAGGGTATCCACCAACAGCGGCAGGGCGCGTTTCAGGGGGAGCCCCATCGCATCGATTAAACTCAACGGTGCGGCGCCGCTGCCGCCATCGCCACCATCCAAGGTAATAAAGTCCGGTGCGTAATCCAGCCCTTTTTGGTGGATGGTTTTGCAAAGCTCATCGAGCCAGGCGTCTGCACCCAACACCGTTTTAAACCCTACGGGCTTGCCGGTGACCCTGCGAATATGTGCGATACGCTCCAGCAGTTCGTCGATGGAATTGATGTCGGTGTGGCGATTTGGGCTGATTGAGGCCTCGCCGACAGGAATCCCCCGGGTGCTGGCGATCAGTTCGGTGACTTTTGCAGCGGGTAATATGCCGCCCTTACCGGGTTTGGCACCCTGGGCGAGTTTAAGCTCAAACATACGCACCTGTTTATGCGCAGCGATGTCTTTGAGTTTCTCGTCACTCAAATGCCCGTGTGCATCGCGCACACCGTATTTCGCCGTGCCGATTTGAAAAACGATGTCACAGCCGCCCTCTAAATGATAGGGCGACAGGCCGCCTTCGCCGGTGTTTAAGTAAATACCGGCTTTGGCAGCGCCGTGGGACAGTGCTTGCACCGCTGGCGCCGACAGTGCGCCAAAACTCATCGCGGAAATGTTGACCAGTTTATTGCTGGTAAAAGGTGTGGCGGCGCTGTGTTCTCCAAACACGATGGCCGCGGGCGCGGTGATATCACTTTCCAGTGGTGGAAATAGCGCGTTCAGGAAAATGGTGTTGCCAGGGGTGTTCAAACTGCGTGAGGATCCAAAGGCAGTGGTGGTGTCGAGGTTTTTTGCTGCGCGATACACCCAACTGCGCTGGGCGCGGTTAAAGGGCAGCTCTTCGCGATCCATGGCGAAGACATAAGGTCTGAAAAATTCACCCAGATGTTCAAAAAAATAGCGAAAACGGCCGATGATCGGGAAGTTGCGACGGATGGCATGGCGACTTTGGTTGATATCGCGAAAGTACATCCAGGCGAGGACAAGCACTACGGCAAAAACCGCCAGACTGACGCCAATGGCGCTGATTTCCAGGAATAGCGAAGTGAAACGCTCAAGCGTGCCGGACTGATTCATGGCGGGCTCCGTGGGTATGTGGGGCTGCCAAGTATCGCTCCTGAACAAAAGTGGTGCAAGGTTTGCTGCAAGCGTGTATGGTGTTGACCGAATCTTCGTTGAGGTCAATAGAAACAGGAGCCGTAATATGTCACGCAGATCAGTCGCTTACCTATTTGTTGCATTACTTTCGCCCGCCATGGCACAGGCGGATGAGTTGTCAGTTTTATCCAGCAATCTGTGTGAAAAAATGAAAGCCTGCGCGCTTGAGGAAATGCAAAGTGAAGGTATGGACGTGTCGATGCGGGCTATGATTCAGCCCATGCTTGATAATATGTGCGTGAGCATGGCTCAATACACCGCTGCAGTGGCGCAACACAGCGATCTTCGAGGGCCGGCTACGGCCTGTTTAAAGAGCCTGCAGGGTTTTACCTGCGCCGATTTTAAACGTGGCCAGCAAGGTTCTACTCCTGAGTGCAGGGAGTTTGAAGAAAAAGCGAATGCCGCGCGCAAGCAGCAGTAGCTAGACAAACCCCGCGCCCCGCGCGCAGAGCAGATATTGCGCTAAAGTCCTGCATTCCAGTAAAATTACTGGTTTTCCTTGTTCCATCCCTATTTGAAGGAGTGTGCGCACGTGGCTTTAGCTGATTCTGTGTTGGCGGTAAATAATGATCTTCCCATCCGTACCGATGAGCCGGTGCACAGCGGCAAGGTTCGCTCGGTCTATTGGCTGACCCAGGAAGACAGCGCTCGCTTGATTGCCGAACGCAACTATCCCGTTGCCACAGATGCGCCGCTGGCGATCATGGTTATCAGCGATCGCCTGTCGGCCTTTGATTGTATTTGGCAGGCCGAGGGTGGTTTAGCCGGTGTGCCCGGCAAGGGCGCAGCGCTCAACGCCATTTCCAACCACTGGTTTGAGCAGTTTCGTAAGGCGGGGCTGGCCGACAGCCATATTCTGGACATTCCTCACCCGCTGGTGTGGATTGTCCAGAAGGCGCGCCCAGTAATGATTGAGGCGATTGCCCGTCAATATATCACCGGCTCCATGTGGCGCAGCTACGCCAAGGGAGAGCGCGTGTTTTGCGGCATTGAGTTGCCAGAGGGTCTGGAGCGCGATCAGCGCCTGCCCGAGTTACTTATTACCCCATCCACCAAGGGTATTCTGACCGGTATTCCCGGCGTACCCGAGGTAGACGATGTCAATATTACCCGCAAGGATATTCTGGATAACTATCGGGCCTTTGGCTTCAACACCCCGGAGCATGTGGATCACTACGAAAAGCTGCTCAGCGAAGGTTTTGACTTGATCGGCAAGCGTTTGGCCGAGGTCGAGCAGGTGTTTGTGGATACCAAGTTTGAGTTCGGCTACGTCACCGGTGCGGATGGTCAGGAGCTCATGATTTACATGGATGAGGTGGGCACGCCGGATTCCTCGCGCATCTGGGATGCGAAAGCCTACGCTGAGGGCAAAGTGGTGGAGAACTCCAAGGAGGTTTTCCGCCAGCAATTACTCAGCTGGGTATCAGATAAAGACGTGTTGTTAAACTCTGATCGTATGGCTGAGCGTTTGTCCCTGGCGCACTCCAGTACGCTGCCCGTATCAATCTTCGAGGAAGTGTCTCGAACTTATGTCAGCATCGCCGAGCGCATTACCGGTAAAGCGCTGCCCCAAAGCGAGAATCCGCGGCAGGATATCATCGACTGTCTGGCTAAAGACTACGACTTAATTGTCACATAATGGGGCAGGCATACTCCGGGATGCCGCCGCTTTGCGGGCTTGTTCGATGGCGCGGGTGCTCTCTTATGGGGGCGCTATCTGTTGGGGGGGAATGCTGGGCGATGTTTGTTCAGCCACATGCAAATGTTGTTCGCCAAAAAAAACGATCCTTTGCTAACCCGGATATTTCACCAGTACGGCAGCCATTCTACTATTATACATTCAATATCAAGGGGTTACGCCATGAATAGCAACAAAAACCAATGTGCAAACCGTACCTAAATGGTTTTTCGAAAAAAATGACTTCGAACCTTGCCCAAAATCATTCAAACCGTAGCTACTGCTACGCTTTTCATGATGTTTGAGCAACTTTCTTTGTCATTTATTCCCGAAAATTCCATTTACTGGTGAGATATCCGGGCTAAGATACCGAACCGAACAATCTGCTAAAAACTCGCGATAAATCCTGAAGTTGCTATTGACTAACAGGTCGCTGTGCTATGGTTGCGCGATGCGTTTCGCAGTTTTTGTACACACTTAGCAAAGGATAGTTTTTCGTGGCAACTCTCTTTAGGCAGAGGGTAATTCGTAGCGCTCTTGCGGTTGGCGCGCTACTGTTTGGCATGTCCGGCATTGCCAGTGCGCAGCTCCTGGGTCATCCCAACTGGCAGTTGCGCGGCTTCGGTACGCTAGGTCTCGCGCGCTCGGAATCAAACCATCTCGTTTTCCAGAGTGATTTAAAACAAACCGCTTCTATAGGCGATAGCTGGACAGCCAGGTCCGACTCCGTGTTGGGTGGACAGCTGCGCGGCGAGTTGACGGAAGCGGCCGATCTGGTGGTACAGGTAGTCGTTAAAGATCGCCGCGACTACAATCTCGATAACCTGCTTCGTTTTGCGTATTTGGATTTGGCCTTTACTCCGAATATGGTGTTGCGATTGGGGCGCAATCCACACGACATTCGTTTTCTATCCGATACCCGTGATGTCGGTTTCAGCTATTTATGGGTGCGACCGATATCTGAGTATTACGATGAGTATTTTGTCGATTACTACGATGGGGTGGATTTCAGCTATCGCTTTAAGACCGGCAATGGTGTGCTTACCACGCGATTGCTGGGCGGAGAAATGGACGTGGATCTCAGCATCAATGTGGAGCCCGAACCCATCGCCTATGAGTCTTTTGTCGGTGTTAAGCTGGGCTACCAGCAAGGTGATTTTGAGTTAAATCTGGGTTACCAGCGGGCAAAGGTCGGGAATACTTCGGAACTGCTGACGCGGTTTGCAGATGCATGGGCGACCGTGCCCGAGTCAGTCGTTACCAGCGCGCCGCGCCTGGCAAAAAACTTCGATATTGAGGGAGCTATTCTGGAATATTACGTCGGCGGCATCTCCTGGCAGCCCGGAAACTGGCAGTTCCAAGGTGAGGTGGGTAAGCTCTACATGCCGGAGGCAATGGGTATTCGCGCGACGGCGGGGTATGTGAGCGCGGCTTATAAGATTGGCTCGGTCACGCCCTACCTTGTGGCATCGCGTGTCTATAACCATATCGATCCGCTGGGCTTTGATGAGGCCGATATTTCTGCTATGCCCGCCCCTGTGCAAGGTTTGGCAGAAACCACCCGCGATATCCACCGCTCATTCGGCTCCAGGCAAAAGTCGGTGGCACTGGGTCTACGCTGGGACTTCCACTCCAAAATGGCATTGAAAGTCCAGTGGAATATGATCAGTGTCGATACGGCGGGGCATCAAATCTGGATGCCGCGATCCGATCAGGCTGCAAATGGCGACGATTTCAATATGTATGCCGTTACTCTGGACTTTTTCCTGTAAACATTATCGATAACAGAAAGCTTGTGCTTTTGCCAGGTTTTGGTAGCCTTCTTGCCGTCAAAGTGTCTTGAGGCTGAAATAATGAAACGTCTGGTATCTGCGCTGGCGCTGGTCGCGGTCAGCGGCCTATTAAATGCGGCTGATTTGTCGCAACAGGTGAAACAGGATTACGATGCCCATCTGGGCGCTTTGTTTGACCATTTCCACAGAAATCCCGAGCTGTCTTTGATGGAGCATAAAACCGCGGCGCGCCTTGCCAAAGAACTGCGCGATGCGGGTTATGATGTCACGGAAAACGTGGGTGGCACCGGGGTAGTGGCCATACTGAAAAACGGCCCAGGTCCGCTGGTGATGATGCGCGCGGATATGGACGGCCTGCCGGTGGAAGAAAAGTCCGGCCTGCCCAATGCGTCAAAAGCCAAGCAGCGGGACTGGGATGGTAATGAGGTGTATGTGATGCACGCCTGCGGTCACGATGTGCACATGACCTCGCTGGTAGGTACAGCGCGGGCGATGGCGGCGGCCAGGGATAAGTGGTCTGGCACCTTGATGTTGATCGGTCAGCCGGCGGAGGAGCGCGTCGCTGGTGCGCGGGCGATGATGGCTGATAAACTCTGGCAGCGCTTTGGCAAGCCCGACTACGCGCTGGCATTTCATGTGGCATCGACCTTGCCCACGGGTAAACTCGCCGCGGTGGTTGGTGCGGCCTATTCCGGCGCAGATACCGTGGATATTATCGTGCACGGCGTAGGCGCCCACGGTGCCAGCCCCCACGCGGGTATTGACCCGGTGCTGCTGGGCTCGCAAATCGTGGTCGCTTTGCAGAGTGTGATCAGCCGCGAAATGCCACCGCGCGAGGCGGGGGTGATTACGGTGGGCTCCTTCCATGCAGGCACCAAACACAATATTATTTCCGATCGCGCTCACTTGCAGCTCACCGTGCGCCACGACGATCCCAAAGTACGCACGGTTTTGCTTGAGGGTATTAAGCGCGTGGCAGTCAATATGGGACGCGTGGCGGGTCTGCCCGATGACAAGCTGCCGGAGGTCATTGTCTCGAACGAGTCTGTCCCGCCCACGCAAAACGACCATGCCCTGACCAAACGTCTGCGCGGTGTCTGGCGGGATAAACTGGGCAAGGATATTTTATTCGAAGGTAAGCGCGCGGGTATGGGCGCGGAGGATTTTCCGGTGTTTACTAAGGAACCCGCGATCCCCAGCACCTACTTTGCAGTGGGTGGCACTCCGCCTGAAGATTTTGTCCGCGCTGAAAAGGGCGGTAAACCCGTGGCCACCCACCATTCACCGCTGTTTAAAATCGCCGCTGAACCCAGCGTGCGTTTAGGTGTTGAAGCCACTGTGGTTGCGCTGCTGGATTTACTGCAAAAGCCCGCCAAATAACCGAGAAATACTGTGCGTAAACTGATAAACCGTATGCGAGGTCGCAATGATACAGACGCGACCATCGCCGCAACAGAGTCAAGCTCCGCACCTGGCGCTGAGCAAACAAACGCGGACAATACACCGGCGATAAAGCGCTCTCCGGTCATCCCCGGCACGGATAAAATCCCCTTTGCGCCGATTCCGGTAAAACGCTATGCGGATGAATTGCCACTGTTGGCATTGCCCGCGCGCAGTGCCGACGGCCCGCGTATCAGTGTGGTCATGGTGGTGTACAAAATGGCGCGGCAGGCACTCAACACGGCGTTGAGTCTGGTGCCGCCCTACCAGCGCGGGCTTGATAATGAGGACGTCGAGTTGATTGTGGTGGAAAACCGCAGCGATGCCAATATGGACGAGAGCGCGCTGACAGCGATTTCCCCCTGTATTTCCTACTATCTGCGCGATGAAACCGAACCCACTCCGGTACACGCCGCGAATTTTGGCATCGAAAAAGCCCGCGGTGAGTTGGTGGTGCTGTTGATTGACGGTGCGCGTATGGTCACGCCGGGGCTTCTCAATCAAATGCTGGGCGCGAGCCAGTTGGCGATACAGCCGGTGATTGCCACACCCAGTTACCATTTAGGTGAAAAAGTGCAGCAGCAGGCCATGCTGGAAGGTTATGACGAGGAAGCAGAACAGGTCTTGCTGGCATCGATTAACTGGCCGCAGCAGGGTTATAAACTCTACGATATTTCCTGTTTAAGTCGCACCAGTATGGGGGGTATTTTCAGACCGTTTAGTGAAAGCAATTGCCTGGCTGCGCCAAAAAAATTACTGGAAGAACTCGGCGGGTTCGATCGGCGTTTTAATGAAACCGGTGGTGGTCAGGCGAATTTGGATTTGTACAAACGCCTGGTTGAGCACGAGCACAGTCAGTTTCTGGTCTTGCCCGGTGAAGGCTCTTTTCACCAGTTTCACGGCGGTGTTACCACGGGGCAGCAGGGCGAGAAGCGTCATCAGGCGATGGTGGATCACTTCGCTCAGTACGCCGCCATTCGCGGCGGTGCCTATGTCGCGCCCAATAAAAGACCGATCTACGTGGGCGCAGTGCCGGACAATGCCGTGCGCTTTATTCGCAACAGTGGCAATGCGCTGATTAAGGCATTACAAGAGGAGCAGGCGGAGCAGTCATGAGTACAGCAGCAGATACTACCTTGTTAGATTTTTCAGCCCTGCCTGCGCTGGCGCAAGTGCAGGCGCAAAATTATCAAAGTGCAAAGCCTTTTCCCCATGCGGTATTTGACAATTTTATCAGTCTCGATCTTGCCCGAGCCATCGCCGCCGATGTGCCGGCGCCCGGTGCGGAAAAAAACTGGCGCGCGATTGTGGACAATTACAGCGATGGCGATGCGGCGCAGCACGGCAAGTTGGGCTTGCCCCACGAGGCGGAATTCTCGCCGTTGATTCGGGCTTTGTTGTGGGAACTTAACAGCGGGCCGTTTTTGCGCTTTTTAGAAACTTTAACGGGTATTAAGGGTTTAATTGCTGACCCGCGCTTACAGGGCGGTGGGGTACATCAGATTTTGCCGGGTGGCTATTTAGGCGTTCATGCGGATTTTACCGAGCACAAATACTACGGTTTATCGCGCCGTTTGAATGTGCTGATTTATTTGAATGAAAACTGGCAAAATGAGTGGGGCGGACATTTGGAGTTATGGGAGCGGGATTTATCCCGTTGTGCGCGCCGCGTGCAGCCCACGCTGGGGCGCTGCGTCATTTTTTCCACCGACGACACTTCTTATCACGGCCACCCCGAGCCCCTGGCCTGCCCGGAAGGTGTGACGCGCAAATCCCTCGCGCTTTATTATTATACTAACGGCAGGCAGGACGCCGTGGATTCGGTCACCCATACTGAGTGGCATAAAACCCACCGCACTGAACTGCCAATAGTGGAGTGACTATGCGTTATTTGCGATTGGCGGCACTGGGTGAGCATTTGCAACAGCAAGTTGAGCAGCAGCCCTTTGCTCTGCCTCTGACCTTGAAGCACCTGATTGAACCGGGTGCACTTGCCGCGTTGCAGCAGGGCTTTGCGGCCGCCTGTGAAACCTCGGACACACTGCCACTGCCGTATTTACGTTTGGTGCAAGAACTGAGTAGCCACGGCCTGTTAATGCGCCTTGAGCGTTTAACCGGGCTGACACGGCTGCTCCCCGACCAGCAGCTGATAAGTGGCGGCTGTCGGCATCGGGGTGTTGAGGTGGCGAGCATTCATCCGGAGACCGGCCTGCGTTTGGCCCTGTCGCTGCGCATTGACCTGGGGCAGACATCGAGTACCGGAGATGGGCTGCTTTACAACACCGCTGTTGCCGATGATAAACCAGGGTTTTTGATGCACTACTATTATTCCCCTTTTTCTGGTAGGGGATAATAGCCGCCAGTGGCGTTAGTTCGCCCCCTGCGGTACACTGCGCGCCTTTTTTAGCAGATTAAACGGGGTGTTATTCGCGATGTTGGAAATAAATCCTTTGGTGCAAACCCTGAAGGACATCGAAATGCGTACCGATGTGCTTAGGGGGTATCTTTGACTACGCCGAGCGCAAGGACAGGCTGTCGGAAGTCGAATTAGAATTAGCCGAGCCCAGTGTTTGGGATGACCCCGAACGCGCCCAGGCGCTTGGCAAAGAGCGCTCAACCCTTGAAACGGTGGTGCACACTATCGAGAGTTTGACCGCGGGGGCGGGGGACGCGGCGGATATTTTAGAGTTAGCCGCTGCCGAGGACGACGAAGACACCGTTGCCGAGGTGGAGCGGGAAATCAACGCCCTGATCGCGCAGCTGGAGAAACTGGAATTTCGCCGCATGTTCTCCGGCGAGATGGACCCCAATAACGCATATTTGGATATTCAGGCAGGCTCCGGTGGTACCGAGGCACAGGATTGGGCGGAAATGCTGCTGCGCATGTACCTGCGCTGGGGTGAGTCGCACGGCTTTGACACCCAGTTGATCGAGGTGTCCGCAGGGGAAGTGGCGGGCATCAAGAGTGCTACCATTCAGTTTGTCGGTGAGTACGCCTTCGGTTGGCTGCGCACGGAAACCGGTGTGCATCGCCTGGTGCGAAAATCCCCCTTTGATTCCGGCAATCGCCGCCATACCTCTTTTTCCTCGGTGTTTGTCTCACCGGAGATCGACGACAATATCGAGATTGACATCAATCCCGCCGACATTCGCGTGGACACTTACCGCGCCAGCGGCGCCGGTGGTCAGCATGTTAACAAGACGGACTCGGCGGTGCGTTTGACCCACAACCCCTCGGGCATTGTGGTGCAGTGCCAGACCGAGCGTTCGCAGCATCAAAACAAAGACAACGCGATGAAGCTGCTGCGCGCCAAGCTCTACGAGATGGAAATGTTCAAACGCAATGAAGAGAAGCAGGCGATGGAAGACAGCAAGGCCGACATCGGTTGGGGCAGTCAGATTCGCTCCTACGTGCTGGATTCTTCACGTATTAAAGACTTGCGCACCGGGGTGGAGACCAGCAACACTCAGGCGGTATTGGACGGTGATTTAGATGCTTTTATTGAAGCGTCTTTAAAAAGCGGATTGTAAGGATTAGTCATGACAGAGCACGACAATGCGTCACAGGGCGCAGCCGAAAATAAACTGATTGCCGAGCGCCGCGCGAAACTCGATAGCTGGCGCAAGCAGGGTGGCGCTTTCCCCAATGACTTTCGCCGCAGCGCGTGGGCGGGCGAGCTACAGGCCAGTCACGGCGCGCGCGAAAAAGCGGATTTAGAAGCCGCTGGCGAGGTGTTCAGCGTGGCGGGCAGGTTGATCCGCAACCGCGGCGCGTTTATGTTGATTCAAGATGGCAGCGGTGAAATACAGCTGTACTTAAATCGCAAAGGTCTGGATGAGGCCACCCTTGCCCAGATCAAAACCTGGGATCTGGGCGATATCGTTTGCGCCACCGGCGAGTTGCACAAGTCCGGTAAGGGCGATTTGTATATCAATATGACCGAGGCCAAACTACTGACCAAGGCGCTGCGCCCCTTGCCCGATAAGTACCACGGCCTGGCAGACCAAGAGTTGCGCTATCGTCAGCGCTACGTGGATTTGATTGTCAACGCCGAGTCCCGCGCAGTGTTTTGCACCCGCTCAAAAATCATCGACTTTATCCGCTCCTACATGAAAGCGCAGGATTTTATGGAAGTGGAAACGCCGATGATGCATGTGATTCCCGGTGGCGCGACCGCGCGGCCTTTTGTTACGCATCACAATGCTCTGGATCAGGATATGTATCTGCGCATTGCACCAGAGTTGTACTTGAAGCGCCTGGTGGTGGGCGGTTTTGAACGGGTGTTTGAGATCAACCGCAGCTTCCGCAACGAGGGCTTGTCTACCCGTCACAACCCCGAGTTCACCATGCTTGAATTCTACCAGGCCTATGCAGATCACAACGAACTGATGGACATGACCGAGGACATGCTGCGCCAGCTCACCCAGGCGGTACTGGGTTCTACACAGGTCAGCTATCAGGGCGAAAGCTATGACTTTGCCAAGCCCTTCGTGCGGATGACGGTGCTGGAAGCGATTTTGGCGCACAACCCGGAATTGGATGCACAAACACTGAGCGATGAGCAGGGCGCGCGCGATTACGCGAAAAAGCTGGGTATTGAACTGCAAGAGGGCTATGGCCTGGGCAAGGTGCAGATTGAAATATTTGAAGCCACGGTGGAGGAGAAGCTGCTTCAGCCGACCTTCATCACCGCCTATCCCGCCGAGGTGTCGCCCCTGGCCCGCCGCAGCGATGCCGACCCCTTTGTGACTGATCGCTTTGAGTTCTTTGTCGGTGGGCGCGAGCTGGCCAACGGCTTTTCCGAGCTTAACGATGCCGAAGATCAGGCTCAGCGCTTTGCCGCTCAGGTTGCAGAGAAAGATGCCGGCGACGATGAGGCCATGCACTTTGACGCCGATTATGTGCGCGCGCTGGAATACGGTATGCCGCCGACTGCGGGCGAGGGCATTGGTATTGACCGTTTGGTGATGCTGCTCACCGATTCGCCCTCAATCCGCGACGTGTTGCTGTTTCCGCATATGCGGCCGGAGTGATGGCCTTCCCTGAATGGGGTGGCGAGGGCGCGATGGGGGTAGTGAAAGTGTTCACTGCTCTCATCCGTTTAGGTGGTAGACGTTCACGGTGTTTCAGACTCTCTCAGATTTTTCTGTAAATAATTCACATAAAATGTTAAGCTCCAGGGGTATCCAGTACCTAATTTGATCCAGATGTTGAAAGTCCCCCATCTTGTTTTGCTGTGTTCATTCGTCTTGTTGCAGGCGTGTGGAACGCTGGGTGCTGACTCCGCAAAGAGGGGACCTGGCGCGCAGGAAATCGAGTCTGTCGTCGCGGTTGGGGAGCCAACATCCGGTGGGATTTGCCCCTCGTTTTGCAACGTGGGTCGAAGCCGTTTGATTACCTTGCTTGAGCGCGGACACAAGGCGCTGACGCGTGGTGAATACGACAAAGCCAGCAAGTTTTTTCAAGCCTATCGCCGCGCCCATCCGGGGCGGGCGGCGAGTTGGGAAGTAGAGGTGGCCGAGGTGTATATGGCTTCTTTGCCTGGCTCGCCGTTTTACAATCCCGTGCAGGCCCGTATCGCCGCCAAGGCGCTGAGCCCTTTACCGATTAAGCCTTCATCGGTGCACAGCAGTTCACTGCTGTTACATCAGATGCTTGAAGTCTTGCTGAAGGAACAGCGGGACGCCTCCAGCTTGAAAGCACAAGTGAAAACATTGAAAAACGATATCGCGGTGCGCGAAGCGGCGCTTAAGCGTTTGCGGGAGTTGACGCTTGGACAACAGGTAGGCGGACTGTAAACGTGCTGCCTATCCCGGGTTCACTGTACACCCCAATACTGCCGCCCATCATTTGACACAATTCGCGACAAATAGCCAAACCTAAACCGCTGCCGCCATAGTTGGCGCTGGTGGATTCCTCGGCTTGTACAAAAGCTTCGAAAATTCGCGCTTGTCGCTGATGCTCTATGCCGATGCCGGTGTCGGTGACGCTAAACCACAGACTGTCGTGGCGGCCTCCGTCGAAGCCGCCGGTTACGGTGATTTCTCCATCACGGGTAAATTTGCAGGCATTGCTAAGCAGGTTGACAAAAATCTGCTTGAATTTCTGGGCATCGTTGTAAAGGGGTGGTAATTCGCGCAAATCATCCAGGGTGAGGGTATTGTTTCCGTCTTTAACCAGCGGCGTTAAATTGTCGCAGATATTTTGCAGTGTGGAGGCGGCATCAAACTCGGTGCAGTGCAGGTTCATTTTGCCGGTTTCAACTTTTGACATATCGAGAATGTCGTTAATTAAATCCAGCAGTTGGTGGCCAGACGACACAATTTTGCCAAGATCCTGTCGATGCTGTTCTTTATCCATAGAGCCACCATCGGCTAACTCATCGCTCAGCATTTCGCTATACCCGATAATTGCGTTTAACGGCGTGCGCAATTCGTGGCTGACGTTGGCGAGAAAGCTGCTCTTGGCGGCATTGGCTTTGTCGGCGGTTTCTTTGGCCTGGCGCGCCTCGTAAATCGCGCCGCGCAACTTGCCCGACATGTCGTTAAATGCGTTGGCCAGATCTCCCAGTTCGCCGTCTTCGTCGATGTCGTTGATGCGATAGTTTAAATCGCCTGAACCAAAGCGTTCCGTACCGATTTGCAGGCTCTTAAGTGACGCACGGGTATGGCGGATCAGGAAAAAACCTAAAATGGTTGTCAGGCAGGTTAAGCCAACAAAACCGATCAAGGTGATGGAGTCGGTCAGGTTAATGGTGCGGTCAATTGCCTGCGCGCGCTGGCGTGACACCAGAGCCTGTTGTTTGTCCAGCTCGGCGAGGTTTTCACTCACTACGTAAAATGGCAGTTGCTCAGAAACCCTGGTTTTAAACATCGGGTCATTGTAACGTTCGTAAAACTGATGCCACTGATTAAGCAGTTGATCGCCACTTTTTTTAAGTTGTTGAAATTTTGTTTCGTTGGTGTTGTGGGTCAGTTTACCCAATTTGGTGATGTGCCTGCTTATATCATTTAGTCCGGCTTCGGCTTGCAGGTATTCCTCATTTTCCAAAGGGTCATCGGTGGTATCACGCAGGGTTTCCAGCACCAGAACCTGCTGTCGTTGCGCTTCGAGCAACTGTTTAATTTCTTCGGACAGACGCGCCGCCTCAACGGTAGCGCGGAAAGCCATCATGCTCTGATGTCGCGCATAACTGCCCCAAAAGTGGGTTCCTACATTGATGGCAATAACAACTAAAATCGCCAGAAGCGAAAGAGTAAGACGGTGGGTAAGGCTCATTGGGGTCGAAGTCGCTCTATTTTTTCCAGCAGGGCAGGGAAGTCTACGGGTTTTGTGGCGTAATCGCTACAGCCTGCTTCAAAGGCTGCATCGCGGTGAGTATCCATGGCATGTGCGGTCAGTGCGATGATGGGAATCCAGGCGATCTCGGGATCCTGGCGAGCATTGCGGCAGGCCGTCCAACCATCCATTACTGGCAGGTTGATGTCCATCAGCACCAGATCGGGTTGTTCGCTGGCCATTTTTTCCAGTGCTTGCTGACCGTTGCTGGCGGTGATGACATTAAACCCGGCACGCCTCAGGCGGCGCACCAGCATATCGCGGTTCATTTCATTGTCTTCAACCAGTAATACGCGTGTCGTCTTACTCACGGCAGCTCTCTCTTTATCTGGTGTATACACAGGGGTTCCTGTACGCCCTTAACCTGCACATTTCGAGAAAAGCCTAAGATGTATCGTCCCGACAAGGCATCCAGGGTGGCCTGGGAGGCGATCACCATACCGCCGTGGGCGTGTTCCTCTATACGCGAAGTCACATTCATAGGATGCCCGACAAATCCATATTTGCTACGTTTTTTTGAGCCAATATTACCAGCTACAACCACACCTGTATTCAGGGCGATGCCGCTTTCCAGTACGGGAAGGTTTTCCTTGATATTGGCGGCGTTGATATCCGCCATAGCTGCCTGCATGGCCAGTGCGCAGCGCACTGCGCGATCGGCATCATCCGGGCGTCGCTGCGGTGCGCCAAACACCGCTAAAATAGCATCACCCAAAAACTCATCAATAGTACCCTGATGCTCGATGATGATATCGGCCATCGCGCCGAGGTAGCGGTTCAGTACCTTCACTACCTTTGCCGCCGGAAGACCTTCGCAAATGCTGGTAAAACCGCGAATATCCGACATCATAATAGTTACTTCGCGCAGGTCGCCACCCATATCCAGACCCTGGGGATGTTCCAGAATATCGGTAACGATTTCATCGGAGAGATAACGTCCAAAAATATCGCGAATAAACTTTTCTTTGCGCTCAAGCTCGGCGCGGTAGCTCTGTTCCCGGTTGTGCCAACGCTTGCGTTCAATGCCGGCTTTGATTCGCGCCTGCAACAGCACGGGGTTGAAGGGCTTGAACAGGTAGTCCTCGGCGCCGGTTTCAATACACTGGATGATACCCGCCATGTCCTGACGGCCGGAGATGACGACCACCGGTGTGGCGCGCCATTGCGGATGCTCTTTAATGCGTTTTAGCGTCTCACGACCGTCAAGCCCGGGCATAATGAGATCTAAAAGCACCACGTCGACATCCGTTGTGGCGAGGGTGTCTATCGCTTCTTCACCCGATGCGGCGGTGATAACCGTATGTCCCATGCGAGTGAGGTAGCGGGCAATCAGGTCTCGGTTTTCCCGACGATCATCCACCGCCAGAATAAAACCAGGGTCTGAACTCCTGCCGGGGTTCTTGTGGCGTTGATCCGATTGTCCACTGCTTTCGATGGCGAGTATGGTTTTGTGCAGCCGACTTAAGCCTTCGTACAGATCAACGGAGCTGCCGCAGAGGTCTTCCAGCAACAGTTCCGTGTAGCCTTTGATAACGCCCAGTGTATTTAATACCTCGTGCCGATCGCGACGGGGAGTGGCAAACAGTTGGTTGATTTGCGCTGCGGCGGTGAACAGTTTGCTAAAGTCCGCGGCCGAGGCCTCATCGAGCTCGCCGCGCCACAGCGATAACTGCTGGCGCAGATCGGCAATGGCGCGCAACAGATGGTCGCTCCACAGATCTTCGGTTATGTTTGGGGTGCTCTTCATGGTGGGTTAGAACCCCTCTGGTATTGATGATTCAGCCAGACCGAAGTATACACAGTAAAGCACGCATTTATAGTGTGTTCACAGTAAACTTTGCGTTACTATTGTTTTGTTACTTTGGCATATTGGTGGTCGATTCGCAGCTTGGTTTTGTTAGAATCGGTAACCGACGAAATCCATCAGATCACAGGACGAGACATGATTGATAAGGTAGAACTCTTTCAAGGGTTGGCGGCCGAGGAATTGGAAGCATTAATGGCGAGCAGCAGTATGCGCTCCTTTCCTAAAAACACCGTGGTGATTCACGAGAATGATCCCGCTGACTCGCTGTTCATCATTGACTCTGGCAAGGTGAAAGTGTACTGCTCAGACAAAAACGGTAAAGAGTTCATCATGAACACCGAAGGTCCCGGCGATTATTTTGGTGAGTTGGCGTTGCTTGATGACGCTACCCGCTCCGCCAGTGTTCGCACCGTAGAGAAGTCTTCTTTCATTATTATCTACAAGGATGACTTCAATCGTGTGCTGGACAACCACCCCAACATCGCCAGACAACTTATCACTAATCTCGCTCAGCGTGTGCGTAAACTCACTGCCGATGTTAAGAGTCTCGCATTGCAGGACGTCTATGGTCGCGTAGCCAACGTGTTGATGGATATGTCAGAGGAGCGCGGCGATGGCACTTCGTTCATCCCCGAAAAACTTACCCAGCAGGATATCGCCGACCGCGTTGGTGCGTCCCGGGAAATGGTGGCGCGTATTTTAAAAGATCTCACTATTGGTGAATATATTCGCTTCGAGGGTCGCCACATTATTATTAACACCCGTTTGCCGGCAAAATACTAAACTATTTTTCTTTTTTTGCTTTGATGGTGTCGCAACATTTGCGTTTGCTGAGGCGCGATGTTTTTTGCGGGCGTTTGCCAGGCGCCCGCTGTAGTGTTAGTCCGAAAATTCCATTTACCGGAGAAATAATATCCGGGCTGGTCGCCGTAGCTACTTTGTCGCTTCCTCCACCACACAGGCAAGCTCACCGCGTCCGACTTGTGCCCGCACATGATCGCCGCTGCTGCACTGTGATGCGTCCGTCACCACCTTGCCCTGGGCATCTGTCACAATCGCATAGCCACGCTCCAGCGTATTAAGCGGGCTCAGAGAATTGAGCAGTTGCACCTGACCGTGCAGTTTCGCTGCAGCGTCGGTGAGCGCCTGTTTTATTTGCTGCTTCAAGCCGTGTTGCACTTGCCTGGTGCGCAGTTGGAGTTGGCTGATGCGCGGGGCAGGGGACAGCTGTTGTAATTGCTGCTGTCGATGCGCAAGCGTGGTTTTATGCTCACTGAGGCGGCGCGACATCACGTCGTGCAAGCGGTGCTCAAGTGCGTCGCAGCGTTCGTTGGCTTTTTCGAGTCGCGTCCAGGGTGAATTCGCGCCGATCTGCGCCCGCAGGTGGGTCAGCTTCATTGCCGCTTGATGCAGCGATTGGGCAACAGCGCGCTGCAAGCGCCGTTCCAATTCATCACAGCGCTGGCTGGTCTGTTCGATCAAGCGCTGCGGGTTTTGCAAACGACGACGCAGGTGGTGTAAGTGGTTTTGTTCGGCCTGTAAGCGCTGGGCAATAAAGCGGACAAACTGCGCCTCGATGGCGGCCAGTTGTTCCAGCCGGGTTTCCCGATCGGTACTTAAAAGCTCCGCCGCCGCCGACGGCGTGGGCGCGCGCACATCGGCGACCAGATCGGAGATGGAAAAATCCGTCTCGTGCCCCACGGCGCTGACCACCGGCAAGTCACTCGCAAAAATCGCCCTGGCGACGACTTCTTCATTGAATGCCCACAGGTCTTCCAGCGAACCGCCGCCGCGCCCTGTGATGATGGCATCGAGTTCACCCCCCTGTTGATGATAGGCATTGGCGCGGGCAATGGCGTCGGCAATTTTCTGTGCCGCGCCTGCGCCCTGTACGGGCACGGGAATCAGGGTGATGCGTGTGGCGGGGCTGCGCCGTGCAAACACGCTCAACATATCCGCAACGGCGGCACCGGTGCCGGAAGTAATAATAGCCACGTGGTGGGGGTGTTCAGGCAGGGCTTGTTTGTGCTTTGCGGCAAACAGCCCCTCGGCCAGCAGGCGTTTTTTCAGGGCTTCGAAGGCGGCTTGTAAGTCACCTAGCCCGGCGTCCTGCATGCTCTCGGCGATCATTTGAAAATCGCCGCGAGCCACATAGATGGATACACTGCCCCGCAATCGCACTTTGAGGCCGTTTTCCGGGGTGAGGCGCACCCGCTGATTGGCGGAGCGAAACATGGCGCAGCGCAACTGTGCGCCCTGGTCTTTTAAGGTGAAATACCAGTGTCCCGATGCGCCGTGGCAGTGCAGGTTGCTGATTTCGCCTTCCACCAGTACGCGGCCGATATGCGTCTCCAGTGCTCGTCTGCTGTTGTTTACGAGCTGGCTGACGCTCAGTACCTTATTATCTACAGATGATGTAATCACAAGTTTGCTCAGGGGTTGACAAAGACGTATAATTGCGCGTTTTCCCAGCATCCTAAGAGACACGCGGCCCCATTGTACGCCGGGGTTTGCCCGTAAGTCACAGGAAAATCGGCGGGATTTGCTGTCCTTGCCCATAATTGACCAGATGAGGTATACCATGTTGCGAATTGCTCAGGAAGCACTCACCTTTGACGATGTTTTACTCGTGCCCGGATATTCCGACGTGGTGGCCACGGGCGTCAGCTTGAGAACCAAGCTCACCCGCGGTATCGAGCTGAACCTGCCGCTGGTTTCTGCGGCAATGGACACTGTCACGGAGCACCGCCTCGCCATCGCCATCGCCCAGGAGGGCGGCATCGGCATCATTCACAAAAGCATGACCATCGAACAGCAGGCCGAGCAGGTGCGCTGGGTAAAGAAATTTGAAAGCGGCGTGGTAAAAGACCCGGTCACTATCTCCCAAAACGCCACCGTCGGCGAATTGATCGAGCTGACCCGCGCCAAGGGTTTCTCCGGGGTGCCGGTGCTGGATGGCCAGGATTTGGTGGGCATTGTCACCCATCGCGATATGCGGTTTGAGTCCGATCTGACCAAGCCTGTGTCCAGCATTATGACACCCAAAGAAAAGCTGGTGACGGTAAAAGAAGGCGCAAGTGCAAAAGAGGTGCAGGCCCTGCTGCACAAACACCGCATCGAAAAAATTCTGGTGGTAAACGATGATTTCGATCTCTGCGGCATGATTACGGTAAAAGATTTCGACAAGGCCGAAAGTTTCCCTGCAGCCTGTAAAGACGAGTTCGGTCGCCTGCGCGTCGGCGCATCGGTGGGCACGTCCCCTGATACCGATGACCGCGTTGCCGCATTGATCGAGGCGGGCGTGGACGTGCTGGTGGTAGACACCGCACACGGTCATTCGCGCAATGTACTGGATCGGGTAAAACGCATTCGCGATCACTACAGCGATATTCAAATCATCGGCGGCAATATCGCCACCGGTGACGCCGCGCGCGCTCTGGTCGATGCTGGCGTCGACGGTGTAAAGGTGGGTATTGGCCCGGGTTCAATTTGTACTACGCGCATCGTTACAGGTACTGGTGTGCCGCAGATCACCGCGATTGGTGATGTGGTCGAAGCGTTGGAGGGCACCGACATTCCCGTGATTGCCGACGGCGGTATTCGCTTTTCCGGCGACATCGCCAAGGCTTTGGTAGCAGGTGCGCACGCGGTGATGATGGGCAGCATGTTTGCCGGTACCGAAGAGGCGCCGGGCGAGGTGGAGCTGTACCAGGGGCGTACCTACAAGTCTTATCGCGGTATGGGGTCATTGGGCGCAATGGCGCGCACCCAGGGCTCCAGTGATCGCTATTTCCAGGACGCCAGTCGCGGTGCGGAAAAACTTGTGCCCGAAGGCATTGAAGGTCGCGTGCCTTACAAAGGCCCGGTGGCGGCGATTATTCACCAGCTTATGGGCGGCGTACGCTCGGCCATGGGTTACACCGGAAGTCGAGACCTTGCGACCATGCGCACCGAGCCAAAATTTGTGCGGGTCACATCGGCGGGTATGTCAGAAAGCCATGTGCACGATGTATCGATCACCAAAGAAGCGCCGAACTACCCCGTACGCTAAGTTTGTTTAAGGAACGCCGTCAATGAATGCTGACATCCATGCTCAGAAAATACTCATTCTGGATTTTGGTTCCCAATACACCCAGTTGATTGCACGGCGTGTGCGCGAGACAGGGGTGTACAGCGAAATTCGCTCCTGGGATATCGACGAGGCCAGCATTCGCGACTTTGCGCCAAAAGGTATTATTCTCTCCGGTGGGCCTGAGTCAGTGCCCGAGGCCGGCTCGCCCCGCGCCCATGCCTGCGTGTTTGAGTTGGGCGTTCCGGTGCTGGGTATTTGCTACGGCATGCAAACCATGGCGGCACAGTTTGGCGGTGAGGTCGCCGCCTCGCCGACCAGTGAATTTGGTTATGCACAAATTCAGTTGGTAAAAGAAAACGCACTGCTGCACGATATTCGCGATCACGTGGATCACAGCGGCAATGCGCTGTTAGATGTGTGGATGAGTCACGGCGATAAGGTGAGCCGCGCGCCCGATGACTTCGAGGTTATCGCCGCCACCGACAGTTGCCCCATCGCCGCGATGGCGCACAAGGACAAGCCTTTTTACGGCATTCAGTTCCACCCGGAAGTCACCCACACCTTGCAGGGCGAGCGCATTATTGCCCACTTCGTGCGCGAGATTTGCGCCTGTGAGGG
>PDSN01000035.1 GCA_002748505.1 Gammaproteobacteria bacterium
GTTGCAGACTCTCAAGCAGCTGTTCACCTACGCTCGTCATATCGGGGTTTGCCCCAAGTTGCGCCATGGACGTCACCTCAAGGCCGCTGTAACCACAGGGGTTGATACGCGAAAAGGGTTCTAAATCCATATCCACATTCAACGCCAGACCGTGATAACTACAGCCGCGACTGACGCGTAAACCAAGGGAGGCGATTTTTCTGCCGTCGACATAAACTCCGGGTGCTTTGGGGTCTGCGGCGGCTTCGATATGCCATTTTGCCAAGACATCGACAATGGCGTTTTCTATCAGGGTCACCAGCTCGCGTATACCCAGTTGCGCGCGTTTGATATCAATGAGCAAATACACAACCCATTGCCCAGGGCCGTGATAGGTCACCTGACCGCCGCGATCGACCTGCACCACCGGTATATCTCCCGGCGCCAGCACATGCTCGGCTTTGCCCGCCCTGCCTTGAGTAAACACACGCGGATGTTGCAACAACCACAATTCATCAGGGGTATGCTCATCGCGTGCGGCGGTAAACTCACGCATGGCCTCAAAGGCCTGTTCATAGGCGACTTCACCGAGATGCTTGATGACCAGCGTCATCAAATCACCATCTGCACCAGACCTGTGGCGATCAGATCTTTGTGCATGGCATCAAGCTGCTCTTTGCCAGTGGCGGTGATAGTCAATGAGAGCGACACAAACGTGCCCTTGGCACTGTCTCGCATTTTGATGGTCGTGCTATCAAAACCCGGTGCATGTGTTTCGATCACTTCCAGAACGGCCGCTTCAAACTCGGGCACCTGTCTGCCCAGCACTTTAATCGGGTAGGCACAGGGGAATTCAATTTTGGGTGGCTCTTGCGACTTCTTCACCATTTATTCACTCTGGAAAAAGCTGAGAATGAGTAACCACAGGCTGTGCCAGAGGCGCTTAAACAGACCACCTTCGGCGACCTCCTGCGTAGCGACCAGAGGTTCTTCGGCCATCACCTTGCCATTGAGCATGACTTTCAGGGTGCCAAGCTCCTGCCCCGCCCGGATCGGCGCCTGCACATCGGCCAGTAATACCGACTCTTGCTTGAGCTTTTTCTTTTGTCCGCGCGGCACCACCATTTGCAGAGGCTCGGCCAGCGCCACCTGCACTTCATCCTGAGCACCTTTCCACACTTTCACGCTGGCCAGGGGTTTGTCCGCTTCTTCCACATCGACCGACTCGTAAAAACGGAACCCGTAATTCAACAAGCTGCGCGACTCCGCCGCGCGCGCGCGCTTGCTGTCGGTGCCCATAACCACGGATATCAAACGCATATCGCGGCGTTTGGCGGAAGCCACCAGACAGTAACCCGCCTCCTCGGTGTGGCCGGTTTTCAAACCGTCCACGCTGCCATCCTGGGCGAGCAGGGAGTTGCGGTTGTACTGGCGAATGCCGTTGTAAGTAAAATCGCGTACCTTGTACAGCGCGTAATCTTTTGGATAGTCCAAAATGATGGCGCGGGACAGGGTCGCCAAGTCACGGGCGGTGGTCACATGCTGCGGATCGGGCAGGCCGTGGGAATTGACATACCAGGTATCGTGCATACCCAGCTCCCGCGCCTGACGGTTCATCATATCGGCAAATACCGACTCCGAACCCGCTATATGCTCCGCAACGGCCACCGTCGCATCGTTGCCCGAGGCGATAACAATACCGCGATGCAGTTCATCTAAGGTAACGGGCTTGCCCGGCTCGATCCACATCAGCGATGAGCCTTTAAACAGGGGATTTTGCGACCACGCGTTTTCGCTGACGATCACCTGATCGTCCGGCTTGACCCTACCCGCGGCCAACTCCCCGGCGAGCACGTAGCTGGTCATCATTTTGGTAAGACTGGCCGGAGGCAGCGGCAAATCGGCGTTGTGCTCCACTAACACCTCGCCGGTCTTAGCATCCATTAACACATAAGCCTTGGCGCTTAATTGTGGCGGCGCGGGAATCGCCGTTGCGGCCTGTACCGTTGCCGAACACAACAGCAACAAAAAAACAAAACACACTCGCATAGTTTTCAATCCGGTATTTAGGTTTTCACTGGCAAACAGACAAATTGCCTGGAACACGCCATGGGGAACAAAGTTCCGCTCATGATACCGTATTGAGGGAATGGTGTCGCGAGGTGGGAATTTTTTTTAGCTGTTAGAAAAATCCCTCACCCCTGAAGGGGCGAGGGATGTGCTTCCTTATGCCTTGGAGAGAAGGATTAAGGATAGAGGGCAGCAACAAGCTGGCAATTAGTTGTAAGTCCCCGTGCGCTTGACGCTGGTCAAGCGGCGGCTGGAGTTACCCGCATGGAAGAAGGAAATCAGCTCATTGAGGTTTTGCGCCATCTGGCTCAGGGACATGGCTGACGCGCTGGTTTCCTCAACCATCGCCGCATTTTGCTGGGTAGCCTGATCCATGTTGGTCACCGCACGGTTCACCTCGCGCACACCGGTTGACTGCTCCTGACTCGCATCAGCAATGGCTGCAACCTTCGTAGCCAGTGTATTGAAGGACCCAACGATTTCCTCAAGTGACGCACCGGCTTTATGCACTTGCTCTTCGCCGTTCTTCACCTGCTCGACACTGGCTTGAATCAACTCCTTAATCTCGCGCGACGCCGTTGCCGAACGACCCGCCAAGGTTCTCACTTCATCCGCTACCACCGCAAAGCCTTTGCCGGCCTCACCAGCGCGCGCTGCTTCCACTGCGGCGTTAAGCGCTAACAGGTTGATCTGGAAGGCAATCTCATCGATAACACCGATAATGTCAGAGATTTTGTTGGAAGAGTCGGAAATTTGATCCATCGACACCACTACCTGCTTGACGACTTCACCGCCATTTTCCGCAACGCGCTTGGACTCTTCGGAGAAGTCGCGCAACTCGTTGGCATTGCTGGTGTTTTGCAACACGGTCGCAGTGATTTCTTCCATAGAGGCCGCCGTCTCCTCAAGCGTAGAAGCCTGTGATTCGGTGCGGTTGGATAAATCCAGACTGGCCGCTGAGATTTCGCTGGCACTGTCGCTCACATTCGCTGCGGTGTCGCGAATTTCTGCGGTAATTTGCTGCAACTTGGCGATAGTATCGTTCACCGCGTCTTTCATTTCAGCAAACAACCCTGAGTAGCTACCCTGCACCTGCGCACTCAAATCGCCCTCGGACAGGCGCTGAACGGCTGTTTTAATCTCATTCAGACTGGTCTCGGAAACTTCACCCAGATTGTTGATACTCCGGCAGATTCCCAGGAAGACGCCGTCTTTATCCGCAGTGCTGAGACGCTGACTGAAATCACCGCTTTCACAAGCTGCCATAACCGCGGCCACTTCACTGGCGATGGCTGCTTCGCGCTCGCGCTCGGCACGCTCGCGCTGGCGCTCTTCCAGCTCGCGTTGCTTCTCCTGCTCCGCCTCGATTTTCTCCTGCTCGACGCGGGCTTTTTCAGCCACGGATTTCTCCCGGAAGACTTCCAGAGAACGAGCCAGGGCGCCCACTTCATCGCTGTTGCCAAGATAGGGGATGCGGACATCCAGGTTGTTTTTATCGGTGATTTCAGACACGGAACCCGTCAACTGTAAAACAGGCGTAATCAGCTTTTTCAACAGCAGATAGCCGGTGACGAACAACATCGCCATTACAGCGCCCAACATCACCCAGGTGATCCACAGGGCGATTGTGCCCGCACGCTCATGCGCCAGCACATCCGCGGCGCTGCGCTCCTCAACCGAGACCATGAGTTCATCCAGGGGTTTCATAACATCAGCTTTGTAGGCGTGATACTCCTCGGAAAACACCAACTCGACGGCTTGTTCCCAGCGCTTTTCGACAAAGTCACTGTGTAGTCCGCCTTCAAAATTGGCGATGCTTTTCACCGTATTTATAGCATCGACTTCAAGCTCCACCAAAGCTTCAGAGTTCTCAATAGACTGACGAATTAAAGCAAATTCGTGCTCCACAAAACCCGCTTCGTGCATCAGCTGATCCATTGATACAGCCTCCCCGTCGGGGCGTGGCTTTTGCATATCAACCGTGTAAAAATCCCAGTAAATGCGATGGTATTCCTGGGGGCGGGGTTTTTCGCCATTGCGAATTGCAATGATGTCGTGGTATTGCTGCTCGTACTTGGCCTCGCCAGTGACAACATAAGCGCGCGCCAGGCGAGTCAAGTCCCCCGAGGTTTGGCGCACTTCATCCGCCAACAGGTAAGAGTTGTATCTGGTAATATGCGCCTTTTCAATCTCAGCTTCCGCGTTTTGAAAGTGCGTATAAGATGCCGCCAGGGCGACAAGAAACACCACATTTATTGCCGCCAACAGCTTAAATGTATTTGCTACCGATAAGTTCATATAAGGTTCCACCCAAGAAAAATTTGACCACACGGAAACGGCTCGCCACTCATCACACTGCGGCCTTGCACGGGATTAGAGTATTGAGATAGAACCCGTTATGCGCAAGCAAAAGTGGCACATTTCGCCACTTTAGCTATTTTTTTGTGATGAAGCCCACAGAAACGGAATCTGGTTTTGTAGTTACCGTTTCATTCACAAAAAAAAAACGCCAACACTCGCGCTTGCGCCGCTGGGATTTGGGTGATTTTTTTATTGGTTCACGAGCCGCTGCTCAGTCGTATAATCAGCCGCATAAAAAGGGGCAGCGGTGCCAACGGGCAGCACACGGCCTGATTACGGCAGGGTCAGTCAAGCCTGTTCCATCAGGGCACAGGCTGGCCACGCCCGTGGCCCGCTTGCTCCAGGGCGTTTTGTGCGGCGTTGACATCGTCGCCGGTAGCCAGCGGGCCGATACGAACGCGGTAGATATTTTGACCGCGTATTTTCGCAGCGCTCACTTTGACCGGCCAGCTCATCCAGGGCGACAGGTTGTCACGCAGGAATGTTGCAGCGCTCAAAGCGCTGAACGCCCCAGCCTGCACATAGCGATAACGCATGGGTACGGCGGGTGCAGCAACACTGCCCCCTGGCGACACCGCTTCCAGCAGTACCGGCGCGGTACCCTTTGCGGCAAAGCCCAGTTTCAGCGCCGCGCCGTAGGATAAATCAATGATGCGATTGTCGTGAAACGGCCCGCGGTCATTGACGCGCACCACCATCGAGCGCATGTTGTCGAGGTTGGTCACCCTCACATAGCTGGGAATTGGCAGACTGCGGTGGGCGGCGGTGGCTTTGTAGGCGTCATACACCTCGCCGTTGGAGGTATTGCGACCGTGGAACTTACGGCCATACCATGAGGCAATGCCCCGCTCGCGATAGCCAGCGGCGCTTTTCAGCACATAGTACCGCTTGCCCAGCACCTTGTAAGGGCTTTTGTTGCCCGCCCTGGTAATGGGCTCGTGGCGCGGCACCGCATCGCGTACCTCGTGGGGCGAAATCGCGCGCCTGGGCACGCCATCTTTGCTGCCAAAACCCGAGCAGCCAAGCATGACAGAGGCGGCCAGCGCCAAAACGAAAAAACGTATCACTGGTTCAACTCCCTGGCGATGGATTGGCTTAACTGATACACACACATCGCATACATCGCGCTGTGATTGTAGCGGGTAATCGCATAAAAGTTGGGCAGACCCAACCAGTAGCTATAACCTTTTTGCTGCTCAAAACGAATCGCTGTCGCAGGCGTATCTGCGGGCAGACGCATGGGCGTGGTCAAGCCCTCAGCGGCGTATTCCCCAAGGGTGTGTTTGGGTTTTAAGCCGTCATTAAACAGGCTGATGGGCACATTTTTACCCAGCACCGCCGGGGCGACCACTTCTTCTCCGGTTTTCCAACCGTGGCGTTTGAAATAATTGGCAACACTGCCAATCGCATCGACAGGATTGTGCCAAATATCCACTTTGCCATCGCCGTCAAAATCCACCGCGTAGTTGCGATAGCTGCTGGGCATAAACTGACCGTAGCCCATCGCGCCGGCATAGGAGCCGGTAAGCACCGCCGGGTCTTGCCCCTGCTCCCTGGTCAACAGCAAATAGTGTTTTAACTCCTTGGTAAAGAACGGTGAGCGCTTGGGGTAATCAAAAGCGAGGGTTGACAAGGCATCAAGCACTTTGTATCTGCCGGCAATACGGCCGTAGTACGTCTCTACACCGATAATCGCTACAATAATCTCTGCGGGCACGCCGTATTCTTTTGCAGCGCGCTTGAGTGTGGCCTCGTGCTCCTTGTAAAACGCAACACCTGCGTCACGGCGTTTTTTGGTCACAAAGATTTTGCGGTACTCGTACCATGGCTTGGCTTTTTCCGCCGGTCTTGCAATCGCCTCTAAAATACTGTCCTGGCGCTGGGCCTTGCCAATCACGGCGCTCAGTTCATCTCGATCAAAGCCGTGCTCTTCCACCATTTGCGCAATCAATGCCTTGCCACCGGCGGAATTTTGATAATTCATCCCATAGCCATTGCCCGCGCCTAAGCTCAGCAGCACAGCGCCTATAGCACCGCTTACGTACTTGTTGATTGTATTTATCATCCTCTTACCTCTTTACCTCT
>PDSN01000036.1 GCA_002748505.1 Gammaproteobacteria bacterium
TTGCAGCAATCGTCTCGCCCACAGACACCGCGTGCAGCCAGATCACCGGCCTGCCATCGTCTTGCGGCGGGCTGAAAAAACCCAGGCGCTCAAGCAGGCGCCGTCGATAGGCGGGAGCTTTGCGCGAGCGCCATAGCAAACGCAACACGATAAACGGCAATAACAAATAAAAAACGGCGCTGTAAAGCAGGCGCATACGGTGTCTCCCTGTGAGCGCTAACCCGAAAATTCCATTTACTGGTGAAATATCCGGGTTAAGCATAACGGCGCTGGCGCGCCCTTGCCAGTGGACAATAAAGCCGCTACGGTTGTCGGTTTGACGTATTGTGGTTTTGTATGACGATTGAACTGCCCTTTGATGTCAGCGAGGTCAAAGGTTTTTTACACCGGCGCGAAGCGCTGGCGCTGTACGACTATGCCCATAGTGCAAGTGCCCTTGGCGCAGTGCTGGAAATTGGCTCTTACTGCGGCAAATCCACTATTTATCTGGGGCTTGCCTGTCAAAAGGCGGGGCGCAGCCTGTTTGCACTGGATCACCATCGCGGCTCCGAAGAACACCAACCCGGGCAATGGTTTCACGACCCTGCCCTGGCCGATGGCGCTGGTGGCATGGATACTTTTGGCGAATTCCGCCGCAATATCGACCGCGCGGGACTTAGCGATACGGTTATCCCCATCGTTGCCAGCTCAAAAAACGCTTCGCGGGACTGGGCAACGCCGCTAGGCATGGTTTTTATTGATGGCGGCCACAGTCTGGATGCGGCACTTACGGACTACCGCTGCTGGGCCTCCCACGTGCTGCGCGGCGGCATTTTAGCAATTCACGATATTTTTCCCGACCCCACCGAGGGCGGCCAGGCGCCAATTGCAGTGCTCAAACTGGCGCTGGCGTCGGGCTTGTTTACGCAGATTGATCAGATAGAAACTCTGGCGGTGCTCAGACGCTTATAACATCAGGCTCACAAGCCGCCCGCACCCGTCGCTTTCACAGGCGCGGGCTTTAAATACGCATCCAACTGCAGGATATCCTCAGGGCTCAGCTGCCCCGCCTGCTGCTTGAGCCGCATCATCGCAATCACATAGTCGTAGCGACTGTTGGCGTAGTCGCGCTGGGCGCTGTAGAGCGCGTTTTGCGCGTTGAGCACGTCCACCACGTTGCGCGTACCAACGTCATAACCCGCCTGGGTAGCATCCAGTGCACTCCTGGACGACACAATGCTCTGCTTGCGCGCGGCCACGCGGGACACATTGCTCATCACGGTCATATGTTGAGAACGGGTGTTCGCAATGGTGTCGCGGGTGAGATGAATGCGCTGCTCGCGAGCCAGGTTAAACTGCTGCGCGGCCTGGCGACGGGTCGCACTGACGGCACCGCCGCTGTAAAGTGGCGCGCTCAAGGTCAAGGCCCATTGTTTGGTATCCTGACTGCCATCGGGCGAGCCGGGACTGGCCGGAAAAATCCGGGTGCTGCCATCGGTGTCAAAGTCAGAATAGGTGTAACTACCGCTCAAGGTTGGCAGATGACCAGCCTTTTTCGCCTTGGCATTGGCGCGGGCGGCATCTTCAGCGTAACGCGCCGCCGCCAGACTGTAGTTATTGGCCAGCGCAAAATCCACCCACTGTGCGCGATCAACCGGATTGGGCTTGGCAATCGGAAAGTTTTCTGCGAGCACGTTGAGTTCGCCGTGTTGCTGGCCAGTCAATACCGAGAGCTGCTCGATCGCAACGGCCACGGCATTTTCGTATTCAATACGTTGCACGCGGGCAAGATCATAGGCCGCCTGGGCTTCATACACATCCGTTATCGCAATCAAACCCACATCAAAACGCTGCCGGGTTTGCTCCAACTGACGCTCCAAAGCGCGCTCCTGGGCAAGACTTGCCTGTAGATTATCTCTGGCGCGCAAAACAGCGAAGTAAGCACTTACTGTTCGTAAAATAAGCCCCTGCTGGTTAGCCGCAAAAGTCGCCCTGGCTCGCTTGCTGATCTGTTGACCGGATTTGAAAGAGAACCAGTTCGACAAATCGAAGATCGACTGGGACAGTGACAGACGAAACCCCTTGGTATCGTAATCACTGTCAGCGCGCACATCTATCGGCGTTGCCACACCACCCACATCTGCATAGCTGACGCTGCGACTGTCTGAATCGGTGTCGGTATAGCTGTAACTCGCACCAAGCTGCGGCAACATAGCCGATAGCGCCAGTTTCTCAGTTTCCAGATCAGCCTGTAACTGTGCCTCGGCCATCTTAAGCTGAGCATCATTCTTCACCGCCAACTGGTAAATATCACTGAGCGACTCCCCGCTGACGGGTAAAGACAGTGGAAGAACGGCAAAAAGAACAAAAAGGCGTTTCATGTCTGGTGATTTCCTTACTTCGCAAGCCAGCGCCGATTATAAAATAGAACCACGCCGAATACACGATCAGTGTCGCCAATAGCAAAACAAATAGAAAGAGACCGGAAGACGAGCCGTGTCGACAGTGCGGTAAACGCCCTGTCAACCATGATAATGTGAACTAACTCGCATTTTACAACACTACTCCACGGTACGGTGATGCTAAACTGTAGAGTCCTGAGGTATCGGCTGGAAACAATGACTCCGAGTAGAACACGGTACAAAACTAACATCCGCAGCTTGCATGCCCTTTGCGAGACGAATTACCTGCGCCTGCTGCGTTTGTTTCCCGATTACGAAACCAGCAACTTACGCGATTTCACCGTTGCCGGCACCCGTATCAATATTACCGTAACCGAGCGCAGCCGTTTTACCACGTTTTTCACGCTAGTACAGCACCAGCGCGATGTCTGGCTGGGGTCGCTGCGGATTGAACTGCGCTGCTACCACGATGTGCGTATGCTGGAGGTAGTGCGCTTTCAATCTCACCAGCCAGTGTCCGCACGCTACCACTACCCCAACAACGCCATGTACCAGCCCGATGAGAAACACCAGCAAAATCTGTTTCTATCTGATTGGCTTAACTGGTGCCTGGCGCACGGTCAAAATCACACGATTGCGGTGAGTACCAGCACATGATGCGGACAGAGCAACAATCACAGTGCCAGATCGACAGCGGCAAATGCCTGCGCGTGGTGCAGATTACCGATTCCCATCTCTGTGCTGAGCCCGGCGGTAAGCTGCTCGCGGTTGATACCGATTACTCGCTGCAGCAAGTTATTCGCCAGGTTCTGCAAGAACAGAGCACAATGGATGTGGTTTTGGCCACCGGTGATCTGGCAGATAACGGCGCGGAGGACGCCTATTACCGCCTGCACGACTATTTCAACGCCGCGTTCACCGTGCCCGTTTTTTGGCTGGCGGGCAATCACGATGACTGCGCCGCCATGAAGCGCGTTATCGGTGAGGGACGGGAGCTGACTGGCTCAATTGAAAGCCCACACTGGCAAATCCTGATGCTGAACTCACAAACGCCCGGTGAAGTGGGCGGTGAGCTGGGTCCCGGCCAGCTCGACTGGCTGGAGCAGCGCCTTAAAATCAGCGCCAAACGCGATGCATACGCGCTGTTGTGCCTGCACCATCACCCCGTCAACATCGGCTGCGACTGGTTAGACGAACAACGTATAGCGGATGCGGATGAATTTTGGGCAATAATCGAGCGCTACCAACATGTGCGCGGCGTTATATGGGGGCACGTGCATCAGGAACTCGATCAAATGCGCGGCAATGTCAGATTACTCGCCAGCCCCAGTACCTGTGTGCAATTCAAGCCCAACTGCGAAGACTTTGCCGCCGACACCCTCGCTCCCGGTTACCGCTGGCTGGATTTACACGCCGATGGTCGTATCGACACCGGTGTTTCGCGCATTGTCGATGAGACGTTTGTGGTGGATTTAGAATCGGGTGGGTACTTGTAAACCTGTCCTCAGATCTTACAAGCTTCGCATCGGCTTCTTATCTGAAAAACTGCCCCCACACTCCTCGAACTGAGAAGCGGGGGGGGCGGGCTAGTAGAGAAGGAAGCGGGGGTTGATCAACCCCCAAACTCCCGCACCAAGGTGCCAATGGATTCCTTGGCATCGCCGAACAACATGCGGGTGTTTTCCTTGTAAAACAGCGGGTTTTCGATACCGGCAAAACCCGATGCCATAGAGCGCTTGAGCACGAAGACGGTGCGTGCCTGATCTACATTGATGACCGGCATACCGTAAATCGGGCTGGACTCGACCTCGCGCGCAGCGGGGTTGACCACATCGTTAGCGCCAATCACGATGGCAACGTCTACGTTTTCCATGCGCGGATTGATTTCATCCATTTCCAGTAACTGATCGTAGGGCACATCAGCCTCGGCAAGCAGCACGTTCATATGACCGGGCATACGACCGGCAACCGGGTGAATACCAAAATTCACCTCCGCGCCGTTGCGCTCCAATTGCTCCATCAGCTCCTTGACCACATGCTGCGCCTGCGCCACAGCCATACCGTAGCCGGGGATAATCGCCACACTGCTGGCAGCTTCCAGCACATAGTAGGCATCTTCGGCGGAAATCGGTTTAATCTCGCCGTCGATGTCCACGGTCTCAACCACGCCGCTGCCAAAACCACTAAACAGCACATTGGCGAGGGAGCGGTTCATCGCCTTACACATGATCTGGGTGAGGATGATGCCCGACGCGCCCACCAGCGCACCGGCGACGATGAGAATATTGTTTTCGATAGCAAAACCCGCAGCACAGGCCGCGAGACCGGAATAGCTGTTCAGCAGTGAGATCACCACCGGCATGTCCGCACCGCCAATTGGCAGCACCGCCATCACCCCAAACACCAGCGCCAGCACCACCAGCAGAATCAGCCAAAATGGTGCGGTGGGGAAGCAGACAAACAACACCGCAGAGAGCACAATGCCCGCCACAATCGCGCCATTGACCATTTTCTGACTGGGAAACATCACCGGAGCGCTGGCAAGCTTTTCACTCAATTTGCCGTAGGCAACCAAAGAACCCGTAAAGGTGACACCACCAATCAATACCGAGAGCACCACTGTAATCAGGGTCAATGCGCCCGCGTTGTGGGGATCTAAGGCTGCGAGGCCAACCAGCAGACTCGCCATACCACCAAAACCGTTAAACAGGGCCACCATTTCCGGCATGGATGTCATCGCCACTGTACGCGCCGCAACCGCACCGATGCCGCCGCCGACGATAACACCAACCACAATAGCCGTATAGGACACCACACCCTGATCGAGCAGTGCGGCAATCACCGCCAATAACATACCAAGGGCAGAAATAAAATTGCCCCGCCTGGCGGTATCAGGTGAACTTAACTGCTTCAGGCCAAAAATAAACAAACCCGCAGAGACCACGTAGGCCAGTTGAATAAGCACGTCCATCAATTAGCCCTCCTTCTTTTTGAACATGGCCAACATACGGTCAGTCACCATATAGCCGCCAATTACGTTAATCGATGCCAGCGCCACGGCAAAACCACCCAGCCACTGGGCCAAGTCGCCGTAGCCATTCCCAGCCAAACTGATCGCGCCCACCACGGTGATGCCTGAAATCGCATTCGCGCCGGACATCAAAGGCGTGTGCAAGGTTGCAGGTACTTTATTGATGAGTTCGAAGCCCAGGAAAATGGACAACATCAAAATAAAGGTCAGAAATATTTCAGCGGGAATCATCTCAAGCACCTCCTTGCAAAAGTGCGCTAATGGTTTCGTTGGTGACCTTGCCATCATGGGTAATGATGCAGCCGGGTAAAATGTCGTGCTCGAAATCGATGACGAAGCTGTTGCTCTCCTCATCCCACACATCCTGCACCAGGTTGTACAGGTTTGACGCGTACATTTGACTGGCATCCCGGGAAACTTCGCCGGCCAGATTACCTTTGCCGATAATAGTTACGCCGTTTTTCACCACTACATCGTTGGCCACGGAACCCTCGACATTACCGCCGGTTTCGGCGGCCATATCCACAATAACCGAGCCGGGCATCATGCCCTCGATCATATCTGCGGTCACCAGCACCGGCGGTTTGCGGCCAAACACCTGCGCGGTGGTAATCACCACGTCGGATTTGGCAATCAGTTCTTTCTGGGCCTGGCGCTGTTTTTCGATTTGCTCCGGGGTCAGCTCTTTGGCGTAACCGCTCTCGGTCTGCCCCGTCTCGCCAAGGTCAATCTCTAAAAACTTCGCACCCAGGGATTGCACCTGCTCAGCCACCACGGGACGGGTATCAAACGCGGTCACTTTCGCGCCCAAACGCTTGGCGGTGGCAATGGCCTGCAGCCCGGCCACACCCGCGCCAATCACAAACACGTTGGCGGGCTTCAGGGTGCCCGCAGGTGTCATCATCATTGGAAAAATACGCGGCAAGTGCGTAGCCGCCTGCATCACCATTACATAGCCCGCCAGGTTGGCCTGGGAGCTCAGCGCGTCCATCTTCTGGCTGCGGGTGGTACGGGGAATCATTTCCATACTGATCGCCGTCACGCCCTGATCGCGCATGGCTTTGATC
>PDSN01000037.1 GCA_002748505.1 Gammaproteobacteria bacterium
TCAACAACACCACATAAGCGGCCATGGCCGGATTAAAAATGTTGTAACCGAGGCCGCCGTACAGATGTTTGGCGATAATTATGGCGAACGCTGTACCTGTAGCAATTAACCACCAGGATGAACCCGGCGGCAGGGAAATGCCCAATAGCATCGCCGTGACCAGCGCGCTGCCATCATTGAGAGACGCTAACACCGGGCGTTTGCGCAGTATCAGTACCAGCGCCTCGCAGGCGAGTGCCACGAGGCTTGCCCAGACAATGTTTACCAGGGTGCCGAAACCAAACCATGCGGTGAGCGCCGCAACGCCGGGAATAGCCGCCAACAGCACCAGGCGCATTAACTGTGCTGTGGATCGCGGGGCGTGGCCGTGGGGTGAGGTGATACGAATTAAGGGCATCTATCGTTGCTCCCCTTGCAGGCTCGCCAGTTCCTCGCGGGCGCTGGCGATTTTCTTGTGCAAACGCTCGACGGTTGCGCGCAGGGCAATCAGAATTTTTTCGCGCTCACCCGCCGCTTCGCCTTCCGCCAGTTTACTCTGTGTCTTGGCGAGGCGCTGTTCAAGTCTTTTAATGTCAGCGTTTAATTTTTCCGCAGGGCTTAACGCCGCTTGTGCCTCGCGTCTGGCAATGGCTTTGGCAATGGCGGCTTGCGCGGCGTCTGTCGGGTCTGCTTTTGGCTCGGTTTTTTGCGTTAAATCCGCCAAGGCCTGGCGGTGTTTCTCCAGGCGCTCACGGGTTCGGTCTACCCCTCTTTGCAGGGCATCGACATTGTCGGCGTTGTTTTGTTTGGCTTCATTTAATTTCCGTGTTGCCGTGTCCAGGCGCTTTTGGGCAGTCAATACCGCGTTTTCAAGCTTTTCCCGCTCGCTGCTACCCGTGCTGGCTTTTTGCTGCGCCGCTTTTTTCGCCTTGGCTCTGGCGATGGCGGCGGCGATGGGGTCGTTTTCAGCGTCATCGGCGCCGGCTTGTTTGGCTTTGGCTTCTGCGGCTTTTTTGCGCGCGGCGCGCTTTGCTTCACGCGCGGCGGCTTCGCGTTCCAGCCGTTGCTGGCGCGCTTCAAACCGCGCTTTGGCGTGGTCGGCTTTTTCGGTGTCTTGTTTCAGTTCAATAATTTCAGCTTTCGCCGCACGGTAGTATTGCACCAGCGGGATATGGCTGGGGCACACAAAGGAGCACGCGCCGCATTCGATGCAATCGAATAGCTGGTGTTGTTCCAGTTTGCTGTGCTCGTGACCCTTGGCGAACCAGTATAGCTGCTGCGGCAGCAAACTCGCCGGGCAGGCCTCACTGCACAGGCCACAGCGAATGCAGGCCTGGGCAGGGGGCGGTAGTGGCAGTTCTTTTGCCGTGGGGGCTAAAATGCAGTTGCTGGTTTTGATAACGGGTGCGTCATAGCTCGACAGAGCAAAGCCCATCATTGGCCCGCCCATAATCAAACGCTGATTTTTGCCGGGCTTAAAACCGCTTTTATCCAGCAAAAAACGGATGGGAGTGCCCAGCAATACCTTAAAATTCTGCGCCTGCGCCAAGGCTTCGCCGGTAAGGGTGACGATGCGCGATAGCAGGGGTTCGCCGCGCAGTATCGCATCGGCAATGGCAACACAGGTGCCCACATTCAGGCATAAGATGCCACTGTTCACCGAAGGTGTGCCGCTGGGAATTTGCGCGCCGGTAATGATTTCAATTAACTGATTCTCACCGCCGGAGGGGTACTTGGTGGGTACGACGGCAAGCGCTACTGCATCGTTTGCACCAGACGCGTGCAGTGCCGTTTGACAAGCTGAAATCGCCTCGGGTTTGTTGTCCTCAATGGCCAGGACAGTATCTTTGGGCGATAGAATGTGCCGCACGATGGCGATGCCCGCGAGCAGTCTGTCGGCTTGTTCGCGCATCAGCATATCATCGGCGGTGATATAGGGCTCGCACTCCACACCGTTGATAATCAGGGTGTCTACGCTAGCGCTAAGTTTAATATCCGAGGGAAAACCCGCGCCGCCAAGCCCGGTGATACCCGCCGCGCGAATCCGGGCGATAAGTGTTGCGGGGCTTTGTTCGCGGTACTCGGTGAGCCCCTGGTGCGGCGTCCATTGATCTTCGCCGTCGGGTATCAGCACAATACAGGGTGCATCCAGCCCCGATGGATGCGCCACAGGGCGGTGCTCTATCGCCTCAATGGTGCCCGAGGTGGGCGCGTGTACATTGGCGCTGATCGGCGCGCTGGCCTCAGCGATCAATTGTCCCTTGAGCACCTTGTCACCAGGGGCCACGATAGCCCTGGCGGCAGCGCCGCGATGTTGCGACAGAGGTAAAACCAGTTGGTCGGGAATGCCTGCAAAACGGATTGGCTGTGTGGTGGATTGCGTTTTCTGCTGGGGCGGATGGATACCGCCGTGAAAATCATGGAGCTTCCTCATGCCGCGTGACCTCTGTCCGTGGCGATGATGTCGGCATTTTTCGTGGGCAGTTCCCAGTGCCAGTTATCGAGCGTGGTGGCAATGGGCACCATATCAATACAGTCTACGGGGCAGGGTTCGACGCATAAATCACAGCCGGTGCACTCCGAGGCGATCACAGTGTGCATGAGCTTTGCCGCGCCTACAATGGCATCGACAGGGCAGGCCTGAATACATTTGGTACAGCCTATGCACTCATTTTCGCGAATCACCGCCACGGTTTGCGGTTTTTCCTCACCGTGTTCGGCATCCAGCGGCAGCGGTTCCACGCCCAATAAATCTGCCAGGGCGGCAATACCCGCTTCGCCGCCGGGTGGGCATTTGTTGATGGGCTCGCCCTGCACAATGGCCTCGGCGTAAGGTCTGCAGCCCGGAAAACCGCACTGCCCACACTGGGTTTGTGGCAAGACGGCATTGACCTGTTCGACAAGAGGATTGCCTTCAGTTTTGAAGCGCACCGCCGCAAAGCCCAACAGCGCGCCAAATGCCAGCCCCAGGCTCACTAAGGCCAACAGCGCCGCGAGTAGCGGATGACTTGCAAACCACTCCATTTATACCAGTCCCGCAAAGCCCATAAACGCCAGTGACATCAAACCTGCCGTGATCATGCCGATAGCCGCGCCCTGAAATGGCTGGGGCACATCCGCCACCGCCAAACGCTCCCGCAGAGCCGAAAACAGTACTAATACCAGGGAAAAACCAAGCGCTGCCCCAAAGCCGTACAGCAGTGATTCAACAAAACTGTGGTTTTTGTTGATATTCAGCAAGGCCACACCCAGCACCGCGCAGTTGGTGGTAATCAGCGGCAGGTAAACGCCCAGCACCTGATACAGCAGTGGGCTGGTTTTGCGCACCACCATTTCGGTAAATTGTACGACGACGGCGATAACGAGGATAAAGGAAATGGTGCGCAGGTATTCAAGTCCTAGCGGTTCAAGCAGGAAATTGTAGGTCAGAAAACTCAGAGCGGAGGCGAGGGTGAGTACAAACGTGGTGGCCAGCGACATACCCATGGCGGTCTCGACCTTGTTGGACACACCCATGAACGGACACAGCCCAAGAAACTGCACCAGCACAAAGTTGTTCACCAAAATGGCGCCAACCAGCAAGATAGAATAGTCCGCGAGCATGAAAACCGGTTCTCTTAAGTGGGACGGCCATATTACCACGAACAGTCACCGAGGACGTGGTCTGGCCCGAAAAACCATTTAGGTACAGTTTGTTCATTTCTTGTTGTTGTCGATCAAGCATAAGTCCTTGATATCAAACAAATAGTAGAAAAGTCGTCGCCGTGCTGGTGAAATATCCGGCCTAGTCCTTATAAATTGCGGTCATGATTTCGCCCTTGGTATTGATTGCTCCCCGGTACATACCCTTGGAATTAAAACTGAATACCACTTCCCCGCTGGGTGACAGGCCGATGATGCCGCCATCGCCGCCCATTTTTACCAGTTTGTCTTGAATCACCGCATCGGCGGCTGCTTGCAGGGTCAGGTCTTGATACAGCACCCGCGCGCAAATATCGTGCGCCACCGCTGCGCGAATAAAGTACTCGCCGTGGCCGGTGGCGGAGATGGCACAGGCCCTGTTGTCCGCGTAGGTGCCCGCGCCGATGATAGGCGAATCGCCAATACGCCCGTATTTTTTGTTGGTCATACCGCCAGTGGAGGTGCCGGCGGCTAAGTTGCCGAATTTATCCAGTGCTACTGCGCCCACGGTGCCAAACTTTTTATCGTCGGGGAAGGCGGCTGTGCTGGGGTCGGATTTATCCTCGGATAACACGCTTGCATCGGGTTTTTCCTTGAGAACTTTTTGCAGTTGTTGCCAGCGTCGCTCGGTATAGAAGTACTTCGGGTCAACCATCTCAAGCCCTTCGGCGCTTGCAAATGCCTCGGCACCCGCGCCGCTCAACATGACATGGTTAGACTTTTCCAGCACCGCCGCGGCGGCGAGAATAGGGTTTCTAATGGTGCTGACACCCGCCACAGCGCCGGCGTTCAAGTCGCTGCCGCGCATAATGGATGCGTCCATTTCGTTGCGTCCGGCGTGGGTAAATACTGCACCCTTGCCCGCGTTAAACAGTGGTGAGTCTTCCATCACCACAATTGCCGCCTGTACCGCAGACAGTGCGGAATCGCCCGCCTGCAGTTTTTTATGGCCTGCCTGTAAGGCCTCTGTTAGCTTGGCGTGGTACTGCTGTTCCAGCTCCGGGCTTATATTCGATTTCAAGATGGTGCCCGCCCCGCCGTGAATGGCGAGAGCAAGCGGTGCGTTGTTCTCCAAAGCGTTTGCTCCCTGTAGCATCAGTGCTGCGGTGGCGACGGCGATAAGTCTGGCGATCATAGTGATTTTCCTGCCTTTATGGCGAATCTCAAAATAGTGTATCCTCCACGGTACGTTAAAGCGAGATAAGAGGAAGTGGTGGATGAGTATATTGTGGTTTTTGATTGCCCTGGTGGTGCTGGTTTGGCTGGTGACGCACTTTGTTTTAGGTGGCCCCGATTTGAGAAAATACGACAGCCCGGCTCCGAAATTGTACAGCAACGAGCCGCCAAGTGCCTTCCATCAAGAGGCGGTGAACGATTTGCATGAAATGCATCGCGAGTTATCCGCCGGTGGTAAGGCCGACCTCAAAGCGCGTGTTATGAAGATGCGCAAAATTATGGATGATCTGGGGGCCAAGGCGGATCTGTCGGGCATTACTCTGACTCCCACCACGGCGAACGGCGTGCCTGCTGAGTGGGTACAGGTCGACGGTGTGGAGACTTCCCGGCGTTTGCTCTACCTGCACGGCGGTGCGTTTTATGCGGGCAGTCCCGGAAGCCATCGCAGCATTACTGCCGCACTGGCAAGAGTGACTCGCTCGGCGGTATTGGTCGTAGATTACCGGCTGTTGCCGGAGCACAAACGTTTTGACGGGGTGGCCGATTGCCAGAGCGCCTATCGCTGGATTTTGGACAATGGCCCAAATGGTCAAAGCCCCGCCGACGAGCTGTTGATGGCGGGCGATTCTGCGGGTGGTAACCTGGTGCTGATGGTGAGCAATTGGGCGCGCGACCAGGGCATGCGTCAGGCGGATGCGGTGATCGCATTGTCGCCCGCCACTGATGGCACGGTCTCAGGGCCCAGTCTGCAGAGCAATGTTGCGACTGATCCTATGCTGGGGCCATCCATAGGGAAACTGTTAAAAGCCCCGCGTGGCGTTGTGCTTTGGTATTTCCTGTTAAGCAACAAGGCGTTGCCGAGTGATCCGCGCTTGTCGCCGATCCACGATGATTTGGCGAATCTGCCGCCAACACTCATACACGTCAGCAAGGCGGAAATGCTGTACGATGACGCTGTGCGTTTTACCAATAAAGCGGTGGCGGCGGGCTCTCCAGTGACCTTGCAGGTATGGCCCCACACTGTTCATGTATGGCATTTTTACCATCCCAATATGCCTGAAGCGATAGCGGCATTTGCGGCGATTGAGCAGTTTGTGGAGGGCGCGCTCGCCCGAAAGCAAAGCCAGTAAGGGGGGCTTTTACCACGGCGCTGAGCTGAGCGGCGCCGTGGAAACGTAGCCCCGCCGTGCTGTGATTGCCCGTGCTGTCGCGGTAATTCTCTATTTCTGTGTTCTTTGCTTGAGCGGCCGTTGATAACTTGTTAAAACGCATGGCATATCAATTACCTGCGTAACTAGAGACCAAAGCCGTGGCAGACCTTTCTCGTTTCGGTGAATCGCTAAAATTCAGTATCCCCCTGGCCTTCGTTGCGATGATGGCGGTGGCTTTGCTGGTGATGATGTATGCCAGCGTAGAACTTGTCGGCAAAGCCCTGGTTGACAGTGAGCGTTCGCGGGTATCGCAGGTTGCTTTGTCCATCGCCCTTGAGCTTGAGAAAGCCAATACGGATGTCGATCGTTTGACGGAGACGCTGGCCACCCTCGCGCAGACTGGCGAGTTGCGTTTTTACGAGAACTACAATGGTCCCAATGAGCCGCCTTATTTTACTGCGCTTTGGTATCTCGGTTCTAAATACATATCCCACGGTTGTTTCTGGACGGGAGTTTATACTGATCCGTTTACCCTGGAGCCGATGACGACCTGTGCGCGAGCGATATACCGCGATGGGCAGTTTGGCGGCGTAGCCTCGGTAGATGTGAGTTTAAAAGGCGTCGAACGCGCGCTGGATAAGCATATGGCAAATGTTTACGGCTATGCGTTTGTGTTAGACCGTAACTTACGTGTGTTGGCCAAGCCAGATGACAAGGCTCTACAGCGTCAGTTTGGTATGGACTTAAAAGGTACCGACGCAGCGTTTCCGCCCAAGTTGTCACCGGTGACGGATAGCCCCGCGTTTCAGCCCGTTGCGGGTCTTATCACCCAATACCGTGATAAACATGTTGTAAAGCCATTGTCTGACGAGCTGTTGCAGACGTTTAAAGACACTGCGTCCTATTATCCTGTAGAGCAGCCCGGCCCGATCAGTGCGTATATTCAACGCGGTGGAGTTACTGACCGCGAACTCATCAGAGGCACGATGGTGCGTGAACCCGCGCTGCAGGAATCAGCGGAAGTATTTTTAGTGCATATGCCGCGCATGGATAGTTTCTTGCTGATTGTCGTGCCCAGGCAGCATTTTCTTAGTCAGTCACGCAGCACCTTATACAGTCTTTTGGGCATTACCCTGCTGGCAGTCACTGTGGGCGTCGTATTGTTGTGGGGTTGGCTGCGTCGAGTGTTGATTCGCCCGCTCAACGATATGGTGAGACGCATTGATTCGGGTGGAGAGCAGCTACTCGATACCGATCAGAAATACGAACTCAAAGCATTGGCAACCGCCTACAACATGAATCAGCGCAAGCTGAGTGCCTCGCGCAAGAGTCTGCAAAAGCTTTGTTGGATCTGCTGGAGCTTTCCTGGAATACCATGGAGGGCACTTCCTTTCCTTTTTATATGCAAAAACAGGATCGGAGAAAAATGGCCAGCTGGCTGGAAGCGTTGTTGGAAGATAAAAACACTGCACAGCGGCTTGACGTGCGTCTGCCCAGCGGCGCGGGTGAGCGTTTTTTTGAAATCTCAGCCAGCGTGTCACAAAACGAAAATGGCAGAATACTGACCCTGTTTATGCGCGATGTCAGTGAGCGCCGTGTAGCCGAGCGAAAAATTGCCAAAATGGCGATAACAGATAGCTTAACAGGACTTTACAATCGCGCTGGCTTTACCGATTTGTTGGATGAATCTCTGTCCGAGGCCAAGGCTGACGACTTAAAGGTTGCGCTGCTGTTTATTGATCTTGACTATTTCAAGGAAGTAAACGACGTGCGCGGCCATGAAGTGGGTGACCAGTTGCTGAAGATGGTCGCGAAGCGCTTATTGAGTCGCAGGCGTTCTACAGATGTGGTCGCG
>PDSN01000220.1 GCA_002748505.1 Gammaproteobacteria bacterium
CATGATTGCGGGCTGGGCAACTGCCCGTCAATATCCAAAACAATATCACCGGATTGTAAGCCCACCCGGCGCAGCAATCTTTCGCCGGCACTGTTTTTGACACCAATTTCAAACGCCGCCTGACCATTATCTAACATCGGTTTAATAAACAAATGCTTGAGCCAGTCGCTTTCTTTAAACGCCACGGCGGCTAGCGGCGGCGTGTTGGCAGGCAGAGCTTCATCGGCAGACGGCGTTCGTGGTCCTAACGCACCACCGCCCACGGTATTTTCCGCCAACTGCGGTAAGTGCCGATTAAGCAAATTCAGGGTAATATCCTGTGTGTTGCCGCGCAGCGTCACTTGTTCGGGGGTAATGGCGGTGACCAGATAATCGCTTTCAACCTTATCACCCACCTCAACCACATAGCCGGTGGTTTCGGTTTGAATAATGGCAATGGAATCACCGTCTTCGGCATACACGCCTTTTAACAGCCATTTCTCTGTTATTTCAGTGGACTGTACCGCTGCTGTAAACGGCTTTTGAGACTGAGCCGCTGCTGCGGTATCGGTTGCCGCCGGTGCTGTAAACGTCACCCGTGCCAACCACGGCGCCGCAGCATCGCTTTGTTGCTTAGCGTTTACAGGGATTGCCGGCACCTCAACCACCGGCGGGTCATCCAGCACCCGCCACAATAGCTGCGCGCATTGATAAGCCAGCGCAGCCAATAATAATAAAGTGACGACCACAGCAAATAAACGGGTCATACGGGGAGATTTAAACAAATTGAGCATCACTTAGCATTTATTAATTCATTATAATGGTTTAACTTCAACTTAACCATACGGCTCCGGCGCCCCGTTGGGCTGGTGCTTAAAGCGTTTATACGTCCACTGGTATTGCGCCGGAGCCAGCGCCACACAGTCGGCGATGCCCTGGTTCAATGCGGTGGCGGCGATAACAGGGTCGGCATCGGCCATACCGACAGGAGCCGGCAATACCCGTAAACGATAGCCTTTGCCCGGCGCCAGGCGTTCGGCAAAAGTCATTAACACCGTTGCACCGCTGCGTTTAGCCAAATTATTAACCAAGGTCATGGTAAATGCCGTTTGCCCCATAAACGGTGCGTACACGCCGGCGTTGTCGTGCTGTGGTACTTGGTCAGGCAAGATGCCGACCACGCCGCCTTTTTTCAACTGTTTTAATTGCGCCCGCACACCGCTGCCATCAGCAGGCACTAACACCGCCCCGGTGCTTTGCCGCGCAGCA
>PDSN01000221.1 GCA_002748505.1 Gammaproteobacteria bacterium
ACACTGCGGTCAGACCAAACGACCAATTCCACACCTGGCGGTAAATCGCCCTGTTTTTGTGCGGCCCACTGACGCAGAGCCTCGGTCATGGCCAGCACGTCCTGCCCTTCCACCTGATAGGCGGACAAGGTTACAGCGGGCTTAGCGTTTACGCGACTTAAGGTGGCCTGCTCATCAAAACCATCACGCACCGTGGCAATATCACCCAGGCGAATACGCGTACCATCTGCACGGCTCAACACAGTGATATCGGCAAACTCTTCGCCGGTGTAGGCCTGGCTGACCGAGCGCAGAGTAATCGCACCTTCGGAGGTCCGCAACTTACCGCCGGGTAAATCCTGAGAACGCTTGCGCACCGCCATCGCCACCTGCTCAAAGGTTAAGCCGTACTGTTCCAGCGCATTTTCAGATACATCAATTACAATCTCATACTTGCGCACACCATCAATAGTGACTTGGGTAACATCCGGCAGCGCCAGCAATTCATCGCGCAGCTCATCCGCCAGCTCTTTAAACTGTCGCTCGGTTAAATCACCAAACAAGGACAGGCGCATGGCACGCATCCGCCACTGCGCCACATCCACCACCGGCTGTTCCGCATCGACGGGGAACGAGCTGATGCCATCGATACGGTTTTTGATTTTCGCAAGCGCCGCGTTCATCTCGGTGCCGGGGTGCATGTTAATATGGACAGCACCAACGCCTTCCCTGGCCTGGGAGGTGATCTTTTTAATACCCACCACATCTTGCACGGCTTCTTCGGCGCGCAGCACAATGCCCTGCTCTACTTCTTCAGGCGAGCTACCGGGATACGGCACAACGACGGACACCGTTTCCGTGGGAAACGTGGGAAAGACTTCTTTTTCGATGCCAATAATGGCCGCCAAACCACCGGCCATCACAATGATCATCAGCAAATTTGCAGCGACTGGGTTGTCTGCCATCCACGCAATGACGCCGCGCTCGATCACCTTATCAGCTTTCATCGGCGCGCACTTCCATGCCGTTGACCATGAAACTCAGGCGTGAAATCACCACCTTATCGCCTGTTCTCAAACCCTTATTAACGATAATTTCATCACCCGCAGCGCGCAGCACAGCCACATCGACCCGCTTCAATCTACCCTGCTCATACACAAACACAAACTGCCCTTCGTGCAGGGCTGTTCGCGGCAGGCTTACGGCGTTGGGAATGGTGCTGTTGTTTATGATTGCGGTGACGAACTGCCCCACGGGCAGTGCCTG
>PDSN01000038.1 GCA_002748505.1 Gammaproteobacteria bacterium
TTTATACATTGGTTTTTGTTGCTATTCATGGCGTAACCCCTTGATATTGAATGTATAGTAGCAGAATGGCTGCCGTACTGGTGAAATATCCGGGTTAGTGCCCGCGTCTTTGTTTCTCGGGATTGCGCAGCGATTCCCCCAAACATTGAACAAAACTATGTCAAAACGCGATTATTACGAAGTGCTGGGTGTGTCTAAAGGGGCGGACGATAAGGCGATTAAAAAAGCCTATCGTCGTATTGCGATGAAATATCACCCAGACCGCAATCCGGACGATCCCAAAGCCGAGGAGAAATTCAAAGAGGCGACCGAGGCCTACGAGGTGTTGACGAGCAGTGAAAAGCGCGCCGCCTATGATCAGTACGGCCATGCGGGGGTTGACCCGAACATGGGCGCAGGTGGCGCAGGTTTTGGCGGCGGTGCGAATTTCAGTGATATTTTTGGCGATGTGTTTGGCGATATTTTTGGTGGCGGTGGTCGCCGCTCCCAAGGGCCGCAGCGCGGTTCTGATTTACGCTATACCCTGGAAGTGAGTCTCGAAGATGCCGTGCGCGGTAAAACCGTGCAGATAAAAGTGCCCACGCTGGTCAATTGTAAAACCTGTAAGGGCTCCGGTGCGCGCAAGGGAACATCGGCAACCACCTGTGCAACCTGTGCGGGCGCTGGTCAGGTGCGGATGCAGCAGGGCTTTTTCCAGGTGCAGCAAACCTGCCCTAAGTGCGGCGGTTCTGGTAAAACCATTAACGACCCCTGTCCAGGTTGTCTGGGGCGCGGTATGGAGGAGGAGACCAAAACCCTGTCGGTAAAAGTGCCGCCGGGGGTGGATACAGGTGATCGTATTCGTCTGTCTGGTGAGGGTGAGGCGGGTCCAAATGGCGGGCCCTCCGGTGACTTATTTGTGCAAATCGCCGTTAAACCGCACCCGCTGTTTGAGCGCGATGGCAAAAATCTGTACTGTGAAGTGCCGATTACTTTTGTCGATGCAGCGCTTGGCGGCGAGCTGGAAATTCCTACGCTGGACGGGCGTGTGAAACTGAGAATTCCCGATGGTACGCAAACCGGTAAGTTGTTCCGTCTGCGCGGCAAGGGTGTAAAACCCGTGCGCGGCGGCAGTGTTGGTGACCTTCTGTGTCGCGCGGTGGTGGAAACGCCGGTCAATCTTACCCGCCGTCAGCGTGAGTTGATGGAGGAGCTTCGCAACACTATGGGTGAGGGCGGTTCCAGCCAGTCACCGCGGCAGACGAGTTGGTTTGAAGGTGTGAAAAACTTTTTTGAAGATATGAAATTATGAGTTTAAGAATCGCAATCACCGGTGCCGCTGGTCGTATGGGGAAATACCTTATTGAAACCGTGCATGCGGCAGAGGGTCTTGAAGTAAGCGCAGCACTTGAGCATACCGGCAGCAGCTTATTGGGTGCAGATGCCGGTGAATTGGCGGGTGTGGGGCGCTTGGGAGTGCCGCTTTCCTCTGGCATTGACAAGGTGATTGACGATTTTGACGTTTTGATTGATTTCACTGTGCCCGCTGCAACGCTCGAGCATCTCATGGTTTGCGCGGATCACGGCAAATCAGCGGTAGTGGGCACCACCGGTTTTACGGTGGGTGAGCAGGCTGCCATTAACGCTCTGAGCGAGCGCATGGCAATTTGCAAATCTTCCAACTTCAGCACCGGTGTCAACCTGTGTTTCAAATTGCTGGAAACGGCTGCCGATGTGCTCGGCGGCGATTCTGATATTGAAATCTATGAAGCGCACCACCGTCACAAGGTCGATGCACCCTCGGGCACGGCCTTGAGCATGGGCGAAGTGGTGGCCAAAGCCCTTGGTCGCGATTTACGGGAGGTCGCCGTGTATGGTCGTGAAGGCCAGACCGGTGCGCGCGACAGAGACACTATCGGCTTTGCCACCATGCGCGGCGGCGATGTGGTGGGCGATCACACCGTCACCTTCGCCGCAGATGGCGAGCGCGTGGAAATTACTCACAAAGCCTCCAGTCGCCTGGCCTTCGCCCGCGGTGCCGTTCGCGCCGCAAGCTGGCTCTCCGGTAAAAAGCCCGGACTCTACGATATGCAGGATGTGCTGGGTTTGCGCTGAGCAGCCCTCTCGAAAACCATTGATCATCTCTCTCTGGCGTTGTCGTTTGCCTTAGCCCAGTCAGCCACATAAATAGTCCTTGCCAGAACCGTTTTGACTGGTTAAGGTACTGTCATTATCAAAAACATACCGAAAGTTCAAAATCGGTTTTTGGTCGCCGGTTCAGATAGTTGGCGCTGACAGTCAAAGGAGAGCCCATGGACACCCGTTTTTCCCCAGAGGAAATCGCCTTTCGCGATGAAGTGCGCGCTTTTTTTAAAGCCAGCTACAGCGACGATCTCGCCGAGAGAATGAAACACCCTGATACCTTGAAAGCAGCGCATATTGAGTGGCAAAAATGCCTGCATAAGCAGGGTTGGATTGCGCCGAATTGGCCAGTGGAGTATGGCGGTGCGGGATGGAGCAGCACGCAAAAGTTTATTTTTGACTCCGAGCGCGCCGCAGCGGGTGTTCGCGATGTGATTCCCTTTGGTTTGCAAATGGTGGGGCCGGTAATCTATACCTTTGGCAACGAAGAACAAAAAGCGCGCTTTTTGCCGAGAATTCTAAGCAGCGATGACTGGTGGTGTCAGGGGTATTCTGAACCTGGCGCGGGCTCCGATCTGGCCGCACTGAAAACTCGCGCAGTGCGCGATGGCGATGATTATATCGTCACCGGCGCAAAAATCTGGACATCCTACGCCCAATTTGCGGACTGGATTTTCTGTCTGGTGCGCACCAGCACCGAGGGTAAGAAACAAGCGGGTATCACGTTTTTGTTGATCGATATGAAAAGTCCCGGTATTAAAGTAAACCCTATTTACAGCATCGACAATCACCACAGTTTGAACGAGGTGGAGTTCAACGATGTGCGGGTGCCGGTGGCAAACCGCATCGGTGAGGAAAACAAGGGCTGGACCTACGCGAAAGCGCTTCTGGCGCACGAGCGCACCACGATTGCCGGTGTTTCGGACTCCAAGCGCAACCTGGCACAGGTGATTGAATTTGCCCGCAATGAAACTGGCGGGGGGAAACGTCTCTTGGACAGCCCCGCGTTTCAACAGCGTTTGTCGGCCATTGAGATCGAATTGATGGCGCTGGAGTTTACCGAACTGCGTGTGTTGGCCACCGTGGCCACTGGGAAAGCGCCGGGTGCGGAATCGTCTTTATTGAAAATTAAAGGCACGGAAATTCAACAGGCCATTCAGGAGTTGCGTATGGAAGTGGCGGCTTACTATCAGGGCGTTTTGTACAATGATTTAAGCTCTGATGAACTGGGCCATAGTTTTGGCGCAGACGCCAGAAGGGCTTATATGTACGGTCGTGCTGCAACGGTCTACGGCGGCTCCAATGAAATCCAGAAAAATGTAATAGCCAAAGCCGTGTTGGGCTTGTAATTCAGGAGACAGGACAATGAATTTTGATTTTTCTGAAGAACAAACCATGTTGCGCGACTCCATCGCACGTTTTATTCAAGACAATTACAATTTTGAAAAACGCAGAGCAATCGCTGATTCCGAGTTAGGTTTTAACCGGGAAAACTGGCAGACGTTTGCTGACCTGGGTTGGCTGTCGGTACCTTTTGCTGAATCGTACGGCGGTTTTGGCGGCGATGCCGTCGATACGATGGTGATGATGGAGGAGTTGGGCAAGGGGCTGGTGTTAGAACCTTATTTTGCCACAGTGGTGTTATTCGGTGATTTATTGTCGCGCGGCGGCAGTGAAGCACAGAAAAATGCGTTTATTCCCAAAATTATTGATGGTTCTTTACAGGGTGCTTTTGCCTACCTTGAGCGGCAGAGTCGCTTTGAATTGTTTGATGTGGCCACGACTGCACGAGAAAGCGGCGTTGGTTTTACCTTAAATGGCGAAAAGGTGGTTGTCTACAATGGCGCCAATGCGGATCAGTTAATTGTTTCGGCGCGAACAGGCGCAGAGCAATTCGATAGCAGCGGTGTCAGCCTGTTTCTTGTGGATGCCAATGCAGCGGGCGTAGTGCGCAAAGATTATCGTCTGATGGACGGGCAAAAAGTTGCCAATATTGTATTTGAAAATGTAAGTCTCGGCAGTGACGCTCTGTTGGGTGAGCTGCATGGCGCGGCCGATATTATCGAGGCGAGTGTGTTGCAGGCCAATATAGCGCTTGCGGCGGAGGCTGTGGGCATTATGGGGCTGTTAAATGCCAAAACGCTGGAATACACCAAAACCCGCGAACAATTTGGTGTGACGATTGGCAGCTTCCAGGTGCTTCAGCACCGTATGGTCGATACCTTTATGGCCTATGAGCAGGCCCGTTCGCTGCTGTATCGCGCAGTTACTGCACTGACGGGTGGCGAAGAGGATGCCACTGCGGTTGTGCACGCCTTAAAGGTATTGGTAGAAAAATCCTCAAAACTGATTTTTGCTGAAGCGATTCAGATTCACGGCGGCATGGGGCTGACTGACGAACTGGATATTGGCCATTTTGCCAAGCGATTAATGATGATTAACACCACTTTTGGTAATGGCGACTATCACCAGGAGCGCTTTAATGCCTTGCAGTACGCTTAATACAATGGAGGCAGCACAATGAATGTCAAAGACAAAGTGGTGGTGATTACTGGCGGCGGCAAAGGCATTGGCAGAGCCCTGGCGCTGCGTTTTCACGCCGATGGCGCGGCAAAGGTGGCAGTGGCTGACCTGGATGTCGAAGCCGCCCAGGCCGTGGCAAAGCAGGTTGACGGTTTGGCGTTTGCCTGTGATGTGCGCAAAGAACAAGACATTGTCGATATGGTCGATGCGGTGCAGTCACAGTGTGGCGCGATAGATTTATTCTGTTCAAACGCGGGTATTATCGCTGGTGATGGCGAGCAGGGCTGGGCGAGCTCTGCGCCCAACGAGGTCTGGCAGGCCATGTGGGAAATCCATGTGATGTCGCATGTGTGGGCGGCGCGTGCCTGTCTGCCAAAAATGCTTGAGCGCGGCAGCGGTTATTTCTTAAACACGGTTTCGGCGGCGGGTTTGTTAAACCAGGTGGGCGACACGGCGTATTCCACCACCAAACACGCCGCCTTGGGTTTTGCCGAGGCCTTGTCCATCACCCACGGCGCCGATGGTATCGGTGTTTCGGCTCTGTGTCCCCAGGCAGTCGCTACCGATCTGATCAGCGCGGTTCCCGATGGTGGCAGCGCTGGGCTTGACGGTGTGCTTACGCCAGAGGAAGTGGCAGATACGGTAGTGCAAGGCCTGGTCGAGGAATCGTTTTTAATTCTGCCGCATCCCACGGTGGAGCAATATCGCGCTGCAAAAGCGGCGGACTATGAGCGTTGGCTTGGCGGTATGCGTAAGCTGCACCGTCAGTTTGCCACCGCTGTCAATGCAAAACTGAATTGATTGGAGGTACAGCTATGTCGAGTATTGATTTGTTTAAGTTAACGGGAAAGGTCGCCCTGGTCAGTGGCGGGTCACGTGGCATTGGCGAGGCCATCTGCCACGCCTTGGCCGAGCAGGGCGCTCACGTTATCGTATCCAGTCGCAAGCTGGAAAGTTGTGAGCTTGTTGTCAAAGCGATAAAAGATAATGGTGGCAGCGCCGAGGCAAGAGCCTGTCATGCCGGTGATTTGGAAGCCATCGATGCGCTGTTTGCCGATATTGAGCAGGCTCACGGTGGTGTTGATATTTTAATCAACAACGGGGGCACCAATCCCTATTTTGGCCCCGTAGCCGAAACCAGCCCGGAAGCCTACGCCAAAACCTTTGATGTCAATCTGCGCGGTCCATTTTTTATGAGCGCTAAGGCTGTGGCGCAAATGCAGCAGCGCGGCGGTGGTGCCATTGTTAACGTGGCCTCAATAGACGGTATCAGTGCCGGTGCAATGCAGGGTGTTTACTCCATGACCAAGGCCGCGATGATCAGCATGACCCAGTCCTTTGCCTTGGAAAACGGTGCCCACGGTATTCGGGTCAACGCTCTGTGCCCCGGTCTGGTGGAGACCAAGTTTACCGAGGTGTTTACTCAGAACCCGAAATTTGCAGCAGCGATTAAGCACTGGCCGTTGCAAAAAGCAGCTGTACCGCAGGACATGGTGGGCGCGGTGCTGCTGATGGTGTCCGACGCCGGTGCTTGCCTTACCGGTCAAACCCTGGTGATTGATAGCGGTGCGATGTTGACCCATGCTTTGTAGTTCTTTGCTGAGCATTGTTTAATACGGAAAATTGTTTATGCGGTCGGTGGGTGCCAGGGCCTCGACCGCAGCGCGCATC
>PDSN01000224.1 GCA_002748505.1 Gammaproteobacteria bacterium
AAAAGACAGATGATACTTTTATGCGATGGCTGGTTTTAGGGTTCCCCCTGCTGGAACTGTTGACCTTGATTCAACTGGGCGTGGCCACCTCTGCGCTATGGGCAATCCTGTACGTGGTGGCAACGTTTATGTTGGGCACGGCCGTGCTGCGCTATCAGGGTTTTAGCATGATAAATCAGCTGCGTGCCCAGCAGGAGCGGGGCATTCCTATAGGCCCGCGCCTGGTAAGAGACGACATGGCGATGGGTTTTGCGGGTATTTTGTTGATGATTCCCGGCATGATCAGCGACTTTGCCGCAGTTATCGTGCTTTTTGGCCCGTTGCGCAGGCGTTTGGCGTCTTGGCTTGGCCTGCGTACAACTGAGCGCATGAGCGAGCCGGAATATCAGCCCCATCCCCATCAGCCCGCCACCATTGAGGGCGAATATAAGCGGGTGGACTGAGGTTTCCGGGGGCGGTGCTGATCTGTGTCGGTGCCGTGACAGTTACAAAAGCAAAAAAACCTCACCACAATCCCTTGAATTCACAAAACCCGCCCCAATTACAGGAAGCAACGGCCTCACGCAGGCTGATAGATCCCCGTTTGTTGGGGCTTTGATAACACGATATTTATGGAGAGCTACACCAATGAAAATCCGTCCGTTGTACGACCGTGTGGTCGTTCGTCGCAAGGAAGAGGAAGCAACATCAGCCGGTGGCATCGTTTTGCCCGGTTCTGCCAAGGAAAAGCCCAATCAGGGTGAAGTGGTTTCAGTTGGCGAAGGTAAAGTGCTGGATAACGGCGAAGTACGTCCCCTGGCGGTAAAAGTGGGCGACACCGTGGTTTTTGGCCAATACGCTGGCAGCAACACCATCGAAGTGAACGGCGAAGAGCTCATTATTATGGGCGAGAGCGAAATCTACGCTGTTGTTGAATAACACAGCTCAACCTCTTACAGACAATTATTGAAGGATTATTATCATGGCAGCTAAAGATGTATTTTTTGGCGACGAAGCTCGCTCTCAAATGCTGGCGGGCGTCAACATTCTCGCCGATGCGGTAAAGGCGACTTTGGGCCCCAAAGGTCGCAATGTTATTTTGGACAAATCATTTGGCGCACCGACCGTAACCAAAGACGGTGTTTCCGTGGCGAAAGAAATCGAACTGGCCAACAAGTTTGAAAATATGGGCGCGCAGATGGTCAAAGAAGTGGCCTCGCAAGCCTCTGACGCCGCAGGTGACGGTACTACCACGGCAAC
>PDSN01000064.1 GCA_002748505.1 Gammaproteobacteria bacterium
GTTATTTATTGGCAGTTCCGTTTTACTGGCCCTTGTGCCAGGGCCAGATAACATTTTTGTTCTGATGCAGTCTGCGATGCACGGGCGCCGCGCCGGTGTGCTGGTGACGCTGGGTTTGTGCACAGGTCTTTTATTTCATACGGCGCTGGTGGCTTTCGGTGTGGCCGTACTGATTCAGACATCGCCCGTCGCCTTTAATACGCTGCGCATCGCCGGCGCGCTGTATTTACTGTATTTAGCCTGGCTCGCCTTTCGCGCTGGCGCGGAAAATATAGGCAATACGCCGGTGCTGTCGGGGTGGCAGTTGTACAGGCGCGGCGTGGTGATGAATCTCACCAATCCAAAAGTCTCGATTTTTTTTCTGGCGTTCCTGCCGCAGTTCACCGAGCCAGAGCGCGGTGACGTATTTTGGCAGATCGTGTTTTTAGGCGCGGTGTTTATTGTCGTTGCGCTATTGGTTTTTAGCGCTATTGCCCTTTTGTCTGCTTATGCCAGCGCATGGTTGAGGGGCTCGCCGAAACGTCAGCAAGTATTACATCAAATTGTCGCAGTGGTGTTTGTTGCTCTTGCAATAAAACTGTTGTTATAGAAAAAAACAGAATATTGGCGAAAAATAGCGAGATACCCACAGTTGTCTTAAATTGAAACCAATGTCACGGAGGATGCCGTTATTAACCGCAGGAAACAACAATTGATCAAAGGCGGGCTGACCCTGCTGGTGCTTGGCGCAGCGGCCTTGGGTTTGATTGACTTACCACAGAACGACAATGGTTCGTCAAGTCGCAGTGCAAGTACCGCCAGCCATTCCCAGCAACTGGGTGCAGGCGATGCAGTCTTACAGCGTGCGTTTGATGAGCGTGCGCACGATCTGCAAGTGCGCGGTGTGGGTAAAGTGTGGCGTACTTTGGCGGACGATACCAAGGGCAGTCGTCACCAGCGTTTTATTTTGCAGCTCGCCTCCGGGCAGCGCCTGTTGGTAGCCCACAATATTGATCTGGCGCCGCGTATTCCCGATTTGCAAAAAGGCGATGAGGTCGCGTTTTACGGTGAATATGAATGGAATGAGCGCGGCGGCGTGATTCACTGGACCCACCATGATCCCGGCGGTCGCCATATCGATGGTTATTTACAACATCGCGGTAAGCGTTACCAGTAATGCAGGGCAGAGCTTTGCTGCTTTGGTCTAATGGCTGTGGGCATTGGAATGGTTTAGCGTGAAAACGTCAACCACTCAACGGGAGAAACTGAATGGGCAATCAGGCACAATGGCAAGCAGCAGCCGACGCCATGTTTTGGTACGAAGCGCCACAAACACTGTTAGATGACAGTAACCCTCCGTTTTATCGTTGGTATCCTGATGGTGTCACCAATGCCTGCTATAACGCCCTGGATTTACATGTTGAGCAAGGGCGCGGTGAACAGGCTGCCTTGATTTACGACAGCCCGGTAACAAACAGTCAGCGACAGTACAGTTATCGAGAGCTGCGCGATGAGGTGGCGCTGTTTGCCGGTGTGCTCGCTGCGCGTGGCGTAGAAAAAGGCGACCGGGTATTGATCTACATGCCTATGGTGCCCGAGGCGGCGATAGCCATGCTCGCCTGCGCACGTCTGGGTGCGATTCACTCGGTGGTGTTTGGTGGTTTTGCCAGCAACGAGCTGGCGGTGCGTATTGACGATGCCAGACCTAAGGTAGTGGTATCGGCGTCCTGCGGGATTGAGCCAACCCGCGTGGTGGCATATAAACCCCTGCTTGATATGGCGATTGAACTATCAGCCCATAAACCCGATGCCTGCGTGATTTTACAGCGCGACGCGCTTGAAGCTGAACTGCAGAGTCCGCGCGACAGCGATTGGCGCGAGGCCATGGTCAGTGCCAGCCCCGCTGACTGCGTGCCGGTGGGGGCAAATGATCCCCTGTATATTTTGTATACTTCCGGCACCACTGGTCAGCCCAAGGGTGTGGTGCGAGACACCGGTGGTTGTATCGCCGCGCTGAAATGGAGTATGTCGGCCATCTACGATACTCAGCCCGGCGATGTGTTCTGGGCAGCCTCGGATGTGGGCTGGGTAGTGGGGCACTCCTATATTGTTTACGGCCCCTTGTTTAACGGCAGCACAGCGCTGATGTATGAGGGTAAACCTGTGGGTACGCCAGACCCCGGCGCGTTCTGGCGGGTGGTCGAGGAGTACAAGGTCAAAGTCCTGTTTACCGCGCCAACGGCTTTTCGCGCGATTAAAAAGGAAGACCCAAACGGCGAGTACATTAAAAAATACGATTTGTCCTGTCTGAAAGCGCTGTTTCTTGCCGGTGAGCGTTGCGACCCGGACACCCTGAAATGGGCGCAGGACATGCTGCACGTACCGGTGATCGATCACTGGTGGCAAACGGAAACCGGTTGGCCTATCTGCGCTAACTGTTTGGGTATAGAACAGCTGCCCGTTGTGCCCGGTTCACCCGCGCGAGCGGTGCCGGGTTACGCAGTGAAAGTGCTGGATGATACCGGCCAGGAAGTGTTACCTGGTGCGATTGGTGCGCTGGTGATAGAACTGCCCCTGCCTCCGGGCACGTTCACAACCTTATGGGAAGCCGAAGAGCGTTACGTCAGTTCCTATTTCACGGCGTACCCCGGCTACTATGAAACCGGCGATGCGGGCTATATCGACGAAAACGACTATGTTTTTGTGATGGCGCGCACCGATGATGTGATTAACGTGGCGGGGCACCGCCTCTCCACGGGTGCTATGGAGGAGGTGTTGTTGTCACATCCGGATGTGGCTGAGTGCGCCGTTATCGGTGTGCACGATGATATGAAAGGGCAGTTGCCCCTGGGGTTGTTGGTACTCAATGCCGGTGTGACCCGCGGTGATGACGAGATTGTTAAGGAAGTCATTCAGTCCGTGCGCGACCAGATCGGTCCGGTGGCGGCATTCAAACTTTGCGCTGTGGTTGATCGCCTGCCGAAAACCCGCTCCGGCAAAATTTTGCGCGCCACCATGCGCAGTATCGCCGACAGTGTGGACTACAAGGTGCCCGCCACTATCGACGACCCGGCGATTCTCGATGAGATCCGCGAGTCTCTTAAAGGCTTGGGGTTCGCAGTGTAAGCACCTGCGCAACACACCCTTTTTGCACCTGCGGCGACCCTCGGGAGAGGGTCGTGCTGCTGCACGGGTTTCACCGGGGTTTTGTCGCCTAAAATAGTTACACAACATTGACAGCGCGGTGGCGGTTGAGTAGGGTGTGGCATCCGCCTTTTGTATCGCAGGTGGAATCTATATAGACCTTGCCTTATTGGAAAAAACTGTGGAAACTAACTTTCAGCGTATTTCTCGCTTGCCGCCCTATGTGTTTAATATTATTGGAGAATTAAAACAAGCGGCGCGAGCGGCGGGGGAAGATATCATCGATTTTGGCATGGGCAACCCCGACCAGCCCACGCCCAAGCCCATTGTCGATAAGCTGATAGAAACAGCTCAGCGCGGCGACACGCATCGCTATTCCCAGTCGCGGGGTATTCCGCGTCTGCGCAAAGCTATTTGCGACTGGTATAAGCGCCGCTATGATGTAAGCCTCGACCCCGAAACAGAGGCGATTGTCACCCTGGGCTCCAAAGAGGGGCTGGCGCACCTGGCGCTGGCGACAACCGGCCCGGGCGATGCTATTTTGGTGCCCAATCCGTCCTATCCGATTCATCCCTACGGCTTTGTGATTTCCGGTGCGGATATTCGTCATGTCCCGATGGATGGCGATGAAGCCTTTTTTGCGGAGCTGGAAAAAGCCATTCGCAACAGCTGGCCCCGCCCCAAAATGCTGGTGCTGAATTTTCCTTCTAACCCTACCACACATTGCGTAGAGCTGGATTTTTTTGAGAAGGTGATCGCAATAGCGCGCGAGCACAATATCTGGGTGGTACAGGATTTAGCCTATGCGGATTTGTGCTTCGATGGCTATGAAGCGCCCTCTATTTTGCAGGTTCCCGGGGCGATGGATGTGGCGGTGGAGTTTTTCTCCATGTCCAAAAGCTACAACATGCCTGGCTGGCGGGTGGGTTTTTGCTGCGGTAACAAAGAACTGGTCGGCGCTCTGGCGCGCATGAAGTCCTACCTGGACTACGGTATGTTTACGCCTATTCAAGTGGCGGCCATTGCTGCGCTAGAGGGCGATCAGCAATGTGTGGCTGATATCTGCGAGATGTACAAAAACCGGCGCGATGTCCTGTGCCAGGGTCTCGTTGCGGCGGGCTGGCCGGTGACTCCGCCCAAGGCGACGATGTTTGTGTGGGCTGAACTGCCCGAAGCCTACCGCGACATGGGCTCTCTGGAATTCAGCAAAAAATTGCTGAAGGACGCCAAAGTTGCGGTATCGCCGGGCATCGGTTTTGGCGAGTATGGCGAGGGCTATGTGCGTTTTGGTTTGATAGAGAACGAACACCGTATTCGTCAGGCGGTGCGCAACATTCGCCGTATGATGCGCAGCGACGGTATCGCGTCGAGCGATTAAACAGTATTTTTATTTAAGGTAACAACGTGAAAACTTTGAAAATTGGCCTGTGCGGTCTGGGCACGGTGGGCGCGGGCACGGTGGAGTTGCTGCGCAAAAACCAGGCGGCAGTGAGCGGTCGCGCCGGAACGGGTCTGCAGGTCACTCATATTGGTGTGCGCCGTGATAAGCCGGACGTGGATACCGGCGCCGCGCGAGTCAGTCGCGATATTTTTGCCGTAGCGAAAGATCCCGAAATCGATGTCCTGGTCGAATTGATCGGTGGCACCGACACGGCCCTGGAATTGGTGCTTACGGCAATTGAACACGGCAAGCACATTGTCACCGCCAACAAGGCATTGATCGCCGAACATGGCAATGAGATTTTTAGCATCGCCCGCGCCAAGGGTGTGAACGTACGTTATGAAGCCGCCGTTGCAGGTGGCATTCCCATCATCAAGGCGCTGCGCGAAGGTTTGGCCGCCAACCAGATTGAATGGCTGGCGGGTATTATCAACGGCACGGGTAATTTTATCCTCACCGAAATGCGCGACAAGGGCAGGGAATTTGCCGATGTGCTCGCCGAGGCGCAGGCTCTGGGTTACGCCGAAGCCGATCCGACCTTTGATGTGGAAGGCATCGACGCGGCACACAAACTGGTTATCATGGCTTCCCTGGCGTTTGGTATGCCGCTGCGTTTTGACGCGGTCTACACCGAGGGTATTGGGTCTTTGACACCACAGGATGTGGAATACGCCGAAGAACTTGGCTATCGCATCAAACACCTGGGCATCGCAAGGCGCACGGATAAAGGTGTGGAGCTGCGCGTGCATCCCACCCTGATTCCCGCCCAGCGTCTGTTGGCAAAAGTGGAAGGCGTGATGAATGCGGTGATGGTCGAGGGCGATGCCGTGGGCCCCACGCTGTACTACGGTGCGGGCGCAGGGGCGCTGCCCACTGCGAGTGCTGTAGTGGCGGATCTGGTCGATCTGGCGCGTGATCTCAGCGCAGGTCAAGTGCCGAAAGTGGCAGACATGGCTTTTGTGGATGATGCCATCAGCGATTTGAATGTGCTGCCGATGAGCGAGGTGCTCACCGCCAACTATCTGCGTTTGGAAGTTGACGACAAGCCGGGTGTGATGTCCAGCGTGGCCAGCGTGCTCTGCGATAAGGGCATCAGCATTGAAGCCTTAATTCAAAAAGCACCCCAGCAGGGGCAGACCACCGTGCCGGTGATTATTCTCACCAACGAGGCGCTGGAGGGCAGTGTGGATAAAGCCATCACGGAACTCGAAGCACTGGATACGCTCTATGGCGAAGTTACCCGTATACGCGTGGAGTCATTATCGGCGTAGCTGTTGTGGAACAGCGAGTGCTCTGCGTTGTTGTCAGCGCAGACACTGTCGGACTTTTTCCCGAGGGGGAAGGGCGTAAGCAAATGAGGAAAAACAATGACCATGAAATACATCAGCACCCGCGGTAGTGCTCCGGCACTCAATTTTGAAGAGGTGTTGTTAACCGGCCTTGCCAGCGACGGTGGTTTGTATGTGCCGGAAACCCTGCCGGAATTTTCCCCAGAGGAAATAAAAGCCATGCGCGGTTTAAGCTATGCGGCGCTGGCCAAGCGTATTATCGCGCCGTTTGTGGCAGGCAGTATTCCCAGTGACGATTTAGGGCGAATTATTGATGAGACCTACGCTGAATTTCGCCACGAAGCGGTTGCGCCCCTGGTGCAACTGGGCGCCAATCAGTGGGTGCTGGAATTATTTCACGGTCCCACGCTGGCGTTTAAAGACTTTGC
>PDSN01000218.1 GCA_002748505.1 Gammaproteobacteria bacterium
TTGTTGCTTGCGCAGGGTATTGCCCTCGGCCCGTACCATCTCAATAATCGACGGCGTGGGCGGGGCTTCGTCTTCGGTTTCCGGCATCAGTTCGGCGACCTGCTGCGCCGTCATGGTTTGCTGGGCTTTGGCTGCCGCTTTTTGGGCTTTGACGAATTGCTTGCGCGCCTTGTCGTGCTCGCGGCCGCTGGCTTTATCACCAAAGGCCACGCGCTCGGTACAGATGGCTTCGGCAAGGAATAGGCCATCTAGGCTATACACCCACACGGTTTCATGTAAGCGGTTGGGGTCAAACTTAACCACCACTTTTTTATGGTGCGTACCGATTAAATCGCTGGCCTCGTAACGGTTTTTGCGGCCAAAAACTTTTCCGCCGCACGATAGCTCAAAGGTGCCATTGTGTTTCAGCGTGACCGCCTCGGACATCAACATCAGCAGGCGCATTTGCTCGTCGCTGGCGCGTTTGATGGTCGCATCGGCATAGTCGCGCTTAAATACCTGATTGAAACTGTAAACTTTTTGGCAGATTTCCGTGTCACGGCCCTCGCGGTTATTCCACAGGGCAATCCCGGCCTCCAGCGCCGTGATAAAATCGGCGTAACTGGCCCCGTCTTTGCCGCCGTGGTAGTTATCCGGCTTACTCAAGACGTTTTCGCCGGCATAATGCCCGGCAAGTAACGGGTGTTTATCGACGGTTTCACCCAGTCCGCCGTGCGAGAAAGCTCGCTCAACCGGCTTGGCTTGCCCGTGGCCTTTGCCAAACTGCACCGATGTCCATTTCAAATCGATGCCGAGCAGCGGGATAATCCCCATCGGGTCGTCTTCTTTGACTTTAAAGCGATAGCGGTTTTTGACACCGCCGGTCATCCATTTGTTGGCCGCCGCGCGGGTGTTATCGATGGTTAGCGTGCGTGGAATGCCGTATTTAGAAACCACGTCCATGAGTGCCAAGCGAATGGTGTCGCTGTTTTCCGACAGATCGGTGCGATAGGCCAAGATTTTGCGCGTACGCACGTCTTGCCACAGCCACGTTTTCGGGCGCACAATGTCGCCGTTATGCCAGCGTACAAAGACGTTATGTTGATAACCGTCACCATTCACCCACTCCATCGCCTCAAGCTCGGCAACCGAGCGCTGCAAAGACGGATAAAGCTGTGACAGCGCGTGCTCGCCATCGCGCAGCAGTATTTGTTGGGCTTTGGGGATTTCCCGGGCGATTTTGCGCTTGACGCTG
>PDSN01000219.1 GCA_002748505.1 Gammaproteobacteria bacterium
CAGCCGATAATCGACGCCGCCAAACAGTACGACTGAGCCGTCCTCCGCAAATCGGCTCATAACGTCGTTGCCAATGTAGTTCTCCAGGCAATCCCCGCAACTCCCCTCCGGACAGTGCTTGCGCAGATGCTTGTTGGTTATCAGTATCAGCGGCAGCATCCGCACGTGCCGCTTGTCGATGATGTACGAGAGCCAATTGGTTTCTGCATCGCTCCCTTTGGTCCGGCCGATCTCGTCGATAACCAGGAGGGGAATTGACGCCAGGCGGTCAACAATCTCAAGCTCGCTTTTCTCGGATCCGGACCGGTAAGAGGCCCGAATCAACGTTGAAATCTCGTACATGGACCAGATTTCCCCGCGTAGCTCCCGGACCGCAGCACACCCCAGATGCGTTTTTCCTGTTCCGTTCTTGCCCGAGAAAATCAGCTTGCCCGCCTTGGACGCAACAAGCTCTTTGACAGCCTTTAAGGCTCGTTTAAGTTCTGGCGTATCAGCCCGGAACGTTTCAAACGTTGCCTGGTGGTACATGGGCTCAATCCGGCAGCGCTTGAGCCTCTGAACGCTTTTCTTGCGTGCCAGCCCGGCTATAGCTTGCTTGTGACATACAGGGCAAAAATACCCATCGTCAAAGTACTCAAACACTGCCCCATGTTCCCTGCAGATTTCAGCTTTCGGTTCAGGGATATTCGCGAAGAAACCCTTCAGAGCCTCGCGTCCGGCCATCATACGACCTCCGGGATGTCGAGAATGTTGCGATTTTTCAGCTGGTCAGGCGGCGAGCGGTCAAGCGGGAACAATCCGGCCCAGTTATTCGCGAGCGAGCGGTCGACAATTCTCCTGGCCGCCTGCAGGCTTCCTCCCGAAAGGTTGCGAAGATGCGCATAGCCCTTTTTCGCTCCTGTAATTTTTTTGTAGGGGTTGCGCTTATCCTTCGCCCATTCGGCAAACAAGTCCCTCCAATCAGGCTCAGCGATGAAAGAAAAATCCAACCCTGCCCCCCTGGGGGGGGATAAAGGGGGGGATATATCATTAACATTTACATTAACATTTACATTAGGGGTTTTACCTGTAACCCCTATGGGGTTTTCCTGATTAACCCCTATGGGGTTTTCTTCTTTTTTCTCAGGCCTTCCCCCTTTAACCCCATGCTCGGCCCCTTTCTGGCCGTTTTTCCGCCGTTTGTTATTTGTGTCAATTTGAGGTTTGGCCATAATGAACACCATGTAAGCCATT
>PDSN01000065.1 GCA_002748505.1 Gammaproteobacteria bacterium
GGCAAGCCTGTTAAGCTCAATAACTGGTGTTTGGAAACCGTGCCCCAGCGCGGGCTTAATGGGCGTGTGGGTTATCAGCCCCGCGGCAAATGCCTGGGCGGCTCCTCGGCTATTAACGCGATGGTTTACTCTCGCGGCAGTCGTCACGACTACGACGCCTGGGAGCGCGCTGGCTGTAACGGCTGGGGCTATAAAGACGTATTGCCCTACTTCAAAAAATCGGAAAACAATATCCGCGGTGCAAGTGAGTATCACGGTGGTGATGGTTTACTGCACGTTTCGGAGCAGCTGTCACCGCGCAGTATCAGCGAAGAATTTGTCAAGGCGGGTGAGGCTTACGGTCTTGACAGAAATGACGATTTCAACGGCGCCAGACAGGACGGCGTGGGGCACTATCAGGTCACCCATTTTCACGGTGAAAAACAGGGCCAGCGCTGCTCCACTGCGGCGGCATTTTTACATCCATTCGAAGACAGGCGCAGCAATCTGACTATTATCACCGGCGCCCATGCAAAACGTATTGTTGTCGAAAACAAAATCGCCAAAGGCGTTGTATTTCAGCATGGCAAGGAAGAAAAAACCGTTAACGCAAAAAAAGAAGTGCTGGTCTGTGGCGGCGCTCTTTTGTCCCCTCAACTACTGATGCTTTCTGGCATCGGCCCTGCCCAGCATCTGCAAGCACATGGCATCAACCTGGCACACGACCTGCCAAGTGTCGGTGAAAACCTGCACGACCACCCCGATATGGTATTTGACTATGGCGTCAACACCAAGGACGTTTTTGGTATTGGCTTCACCGCTGGGGTCAACTTATTGCAAGCGGCATTCCAATGGCGCAAAGACGGCTCTGGACGCCTGTCTACCAATTACGCCGAATCCGGCGCGTTTTTCAGTGTGGGCAACGCCCCCACTGACTGGCCCAACATCCAACTGCACTTCACTATTGCGCGCGTCATGGATCACGGCCGCTCCTTAAAGTGGGGCTATGGCGTGTCCTGCCATATCTGCTATTTGCGCCCGCGCAGTCGCGGCACACTGCGCTTAAATTCCAACAATCCGCTTGCCCCGCCGCGTATCGATCCCGCGTTTTTAGAACACGAGGAAGACGTACAAATGATGTTAGAGGGCGCGAAACACACCAGAGAAATTATGGCGCAAGCGCCGCTGGCAAAATACATCACCCGAGACTATGTCACCAGCAATGTTAAGACCGACGATGACTTAATGCATATTGTGCGCAACAAAACCGATACTATTTATCACCCGGTAGGCAGCTGTCGTATGGGCAGTGACAACGAGGCGGTTGTAGATACGCAGTTGAGAGTCAGAGGCATTGACGGGTTGCGTGTTATTGACGCTTCGGTGATGCCAGCCGTCAACAGCGCCAACACCAATGCCCCCACCATTATGATTGCTGAAAAAGCTGCGGACATAATAAAAGCGGACGCCTAAGCGTCCGCTTTCCATAAAACAGCCTGCAAAAAAACGGCTATTTTGTGCGGCGACCGCGCACCAGAGCCAGTGCCCCCAAAGCCACCAAGGCCAAACCAGCGGGCTCTGATACGGTTGCCGCATTGATACTGGAAACCGACAGGGGCGCGACTGTGCCGGTGCGTTGATCGATAATGCGGAACTGGTTGCTGCCATTGCAGCAACGCTCTGCCCAGAACACCTGCAGATCGTGGCTACCTGGATTGACAATCAGGTCAGAGACGTACAGCACATCGCCATTATTCCAGTCGTTTTGCCACCACAAATCGTCGGTGCGCGACACAATTTCAACGCCATCAAGGTAAATCGCTGCACCATAGGTTGCATCAACAGCGAACTGCAAATCCCAAACGCTGGTCGCGCCAGCGCTGAATTCAACGTTCAGCAAATTCACTTTCCTGTTACCCGGGCGCAAACTGCCCACCGCGTCCAGCTCATGCACAGTGCCAGGCGCCAAGGTTTCCCAGTATGTCGCCAGATCGGCGTCTATATTACCGGTGAAACTGCGGCTTTCGTGCGTAATTACGGTCGCATTCGCACCCGTTGCCGCTACCAATAAAAATGCCGCAAATAATGTCTTAATGTTGGAGAACATGATTACCCTCTTGCTCTATATTGCAATGCGCCGACAACTCAAACTCTGAGCATAAGCCCAGAACATTAAAGTGCCGACAATAACTATTTCTGTTCAGCGCTTGAAAGATAGTTGATAAGCCCCGCTTTCACAACGAGAAGCGAGAACAACAATGCAAAGTTGTGACTGAACTCCCACAAAATACAAAACGCCGCTTAACAAACGCCTACTTTACGAAGCAGCGCGTCGTATTGAAAACAACTAAGGGTTCCCTTTAGTGCGTTTAGCGCTTATCCTTGCGCCCTGATTGATTCTTTAAAGCACACCGTTATGACCTATTGCCTGGCTATTCGCCTTGATGAGGGCCTGGTGTTTTGCTCGGACTCACGCACCAATGCAGGCGCAGACCGAGTGAGCACCTACAGTAAAATGCACCGTTTTTCCCTGGAGGGTGATCGCTCTTTGGTCATTCTCACGGCGGGAAATCTGGCCACCACGCAGGCTGTGATTGCGCAGATTCAGCGCGATATCGAAGACGATGCGACATTTAACATCATGAAAGCCCGTTATGTATCGGACATCGCCCAGTATATCGGCCAGCTAAGCCTGGCCGAACAAAAGCGTTTCGCCGGCGAAAGTGGTGAGGGCGCGGGTTTTAACGCCAGTGCATCCTTTATCGTGGGCGGTCAAATCAAAGACTATGAGACCGAACTGTATATGGTCTACCCCGAGGGCAACTACATCACCACCTCGGATCGCTATCCCTATCTGCAAATTGGTGAGACCAAATACGGCAAACCCATTCTGGATCGTATTATTCGCCCGGATACGGATTTCGAAACGGCTCTGCACTGCGCCCTGGTATCCCTTGAGGCCACGGTACGCTCCAATGCAACCGTGGGCCCACCGCTGGAGTGCTTGCTCTATACCAAAGACAGTTTAAAGTCGCACAGTTTTTATCGCTCTTTCGATGAGCACTCGCCCTATTTAATTGAATTACGCAATGCGTGGAATAACGCACTGCGTGAAGCTTTTGCGGACTTACCCAAGGTTTTGGAGACGCCAGAAAGCGAGTTTTAAGCCCACAGCCACATCTGCGGCGTTTGCCGTAAAACGGCTACCACCTTGTCAATCAGAGCCAGCTTTTCCTGCACCACCGGGCCTATATAAAACGGATAGGCATCCTCCAGACCAATACTGCGATTAAGCTCATTCAATACAATGCTTATATCACACCAGTGTTGAATGCGTTGCGCCATCGTTAACTCGTCAGGGCCTTTTTGAATTTGACCGTGGGCATAGGCGGTATCCAGCGCATCGTAAATATGCAAATAGTGCCCCCAGGTTTCCGCCCAGTCTTCCACTGGGTGAGCGCTGGCATAAGCACTAATATAGTCATCGGTCCATCCTGATTTCGCGCCGTATTGATAATAGACCTCCAGCGCTTGTTGATAATCCGTGTGCATCTGGCCAAACACACGCTCCACCGCGCGCACCAATTCCCGGCGTTCCAAAACCCGGCCCCAATAATAGTGACCCGATTCATGGCGCATATGACCCAGCACCGTGCGATAGGATTCATTCATCGCCTTGCGCACGGTCATACGCTGCACATCGTCAGCCTCAAGGGCGTTGATGGTAATCACACCTGCGGCGTAACCGGTGCTGACAAAGGTTTCGGCAAAGTGATTCGGCTGACTGCGCTCGTCTTCAATAAAATCGAACAATAAACCTCTATCGGGTTCCTGCCAGCCGCTTTGCAAAGGCAGATCAAGTTGCAGTAAGGTCACAAACAGACGTTTTTTGGCTCGCTCCAGCACCTGCCAACGAAGTTGATTGTCCGGCAGGGACTGGTTCGGTACAGTCCGATTAAAACCGCAGGCAAAACAAAAATGGTGCGGACTCGTCGGCTCTGCCAGCCAATTACAGACCTGATACTGCACGCCGTTTTGACACAAATGGCGCAGCTCGCCATTATCGAGACAGCGCCAATGCTCACCCTCAGCACGTAGCGAGCGCATCCTTTGTGCGTTCACGTCATAGGCTAAATGCGCACCGCAAGCCGAACACTGGGTGTGCTCAAAACCAACCGGCGAACCGCATTCACAGGTAAAGCGCCTCATTCCTCACCCGCGCTGAACCAGGTATCGGTGATGCTGGTATTGAGCGCGTTCAACGTCATCTGCAATTCATCGATAAAAGTATGTAAACGCTGTCGCGGCATACGCACCGAGGCTAAACGCGACACTCTGCGCCTTGCGTGCTCGGTAATTTTCTGTGCTTCCTCGTTATTCCTAAGCGGTTTCATTTCCTCTTTGATGCCGAGCAAACAATACAACACCGAGCGCGGCAGGGTTCGCTCTTTAAACACAAATTCCACCACCGCATCCCCGTCCACCAGGGGCCCCACCGCACGGCGATACGTGCCCAGTGCAGACAGTGACTTTAGCAGGCTACCCCATAACAAAGGGTCGATAGTTTCACTCAATACCTCCCGTTTGAAAATCGCGGCGACGCCTACGTCAATAACTCGTGTGGTCATATCAGCGCGCTCTAACAAATACCCCATCTTAATAAAACGGTAGGCGTGGTCACGGGATAGGGTGCTGTTCATCAAGCCGCCGATCATCTGGCAGCGGGTCATTACCTGTTCTAAAAATCCGTAGCGATTGCGCCTGCCCACGGACTTTGCAGCGTACTCTTCTACGTATAAATAAAGCTCGTTGACGTGCTCCCAAACCTCCTGGGGCAGCGCATCACGGGTGGTGCGCATATTTTCTCGCGCCTGTTTTACCGCAAAGCGAATGCTCGAAGGATTGTCCTCGTCAGCAATTAAAAACTTAAGCACATTTTGCTCATTGTGAACACGATAATGTTTGGCAAAATCGGGCTGCGCGTCCAATATATCGACCAATACATCCCAATCAAAGCCCGCTACCGTGGGAATATCCATGATGAGATGCACGTAAGCGTTGGTGAGTCTTGCTGTATCTTCGGCGCGCTCCAAATACCGTGACAGCCAATACAGTCGCTGAGCGACGCGAGATAGCATGGTCATTATCTGCCCTCCACAATCCAGGTGTCTTTACTGCCGCCGCCCTGGGATGAATTCACCACCAGTGAACCCTCTACCATGGCCACGCGGGTTAAGCCGCCCGCAGTCACCCAACTGTTTTTTCCCTGTAAAATGAAGGGGCGTAAATCCAAATGCCGCGGCGCCACCTCGTCACCACAATAGGTAGGTGCTGTCGATAGCGACAAAGTGGGCTGGGCGATATAATTGCGCGGATTTTCTTCAATCAGTTTTGCAACTCTTTTGCGCTCGGCCTCGCTGGCATGAGGGCCTATCAACAAGCCGTAACCGCCCGATTCATTGGCGGGTTTAACCACCAACTTGTCGAGATTGTTGAGCACATACTCGCGGTCTTTTTCGTACATACACAACCATGTTTTCACCCCCGCAATAAGCGGTTTTTCATTTAAATAATAACGCACCATATCCGGCACAAAAGCATAGACCACCTTGTCGTCGGCCACGCCGCTGCCGGGCGCATTGGCGATGGCGACTTTACCGGCTTTCCAGGCGCGCAGCAGGCCTGGCACACCAAGCACAGAATCTTCGCGAAAAACTTCAGGGTCCATAAAGTCTTCATCGATACGACGGTAAACCACATCGACGCGGGAAGGGCCATCGACCGTGCGCATATACACCGCATCGTCACCGGCGACGAACAGGTCACCGCCCTCGACCAATTCGGCGCCCATACCCTGCGCCAAAAACGCGTGTTCAAAATAGGCCGAGTTGTAAATGCCTGGGGTCAGCACCGCAATGCAGGGGCGGCGCACTTGTCTGGGTGACAAAGAGGCAAGCGTTGCAAACAACTGGGAAGGATAATTATCCACCGGCAAGATACTGTAGTTTTCAAACAGCTCCGGCAAAACGCGCTTGGTAATTTCTCGATTTTCTACCATGTAGGACACACCGGAAGGCACACGTAAATTATCTTCCAGCACATAAAACTTACCATCGCTATGACGAATCAGATCACTGCCGCAGACGTGTGCCCAGACACCAAAACGCGGGGTGTGGCCAACGCACTGAGGTTTGAAGTTGGGCGACTCCAACACCACGTCAGCCGGTATCACGCCTTCTTTGAAAATGCG
>PDSN01000066.1 GCA_002748505.1 Gammaproteobacteria bacterium
GACTGCATGGAGCTTACAGAAAGCCCCCAATCGCTGTTTAGCGCGCGTGCTATTGAGGATGCCGTTGCAATACCTGGTGCTGAATAGGGTGCATCCTGCACCCAGCGTGTTGGCGCAATTTCCACACCGGAAAAACCCAGTGCTTTCAGGCGCTGGTATACAGTGACATCGTCCTCGGCATGCCAGGCAATATTCGATGCGGATAGCTTCATGCGCCAGACTCCAGAGCATCCACCTGCTGCCAAAACGCCTGTGGAATCTCAGCCTCCAGTGCGCTGACGTTCTCTGCCAATTGCTCGGGACGGCTTGCACCCAATACTGGCAGCACATTATTTTTAAGCGCCCAGCGAATCGCCGCGTGACTGCCTTTGATACCAAACTCAGCGCAGACCTTATTAAAATGATCGACACGGGTTTTGGTTTGCTCATAAATCAGGCGGGTTTTATCGTAGGCAATCTGCTCGCTCTTGGCGATGCGGGAACCCTCGGGCACGCCGCCCTGGTATTTGCCCGTGAGTAAACCCTGCGCCATAGGCGAAAAGCCCAACATACCCACACCGTTTTGTTCGCAGAAATCGCGCACCCCGTTGCGGTCGGCCTTATCAATCGCATAGGAGTAAATAAACTGCTCAAGTATCGGCTTTTCCATGCCCAAACGATCACAGACTTCATGGCACTCCCGCAATGCCTCCGCCGGCCACTCGGATGTTGCCCAATACAAAATTTTGCCGGAATCAATAAGCTGATTATAGACCCGCACCACTTCTTCCATCGGCGTGTCGGGATCGTAACGGTGGGCGTAGTAAACATCAATATAATCGAAACCCAGACGCGCAAAACTCTGCTCAAACGCCCAGCGCAAATGCTTGCGCGACAGGCCGCGGTGATACTCAAGCTCGCTCATGGGCCACGAACCTTTGGTGGCAACGACAGGCCAACACGTTGTAAGGGAATCATACGTTATCCTTTTGCGCCGCTTTTGCGCGCGCCGATTCGCTGGGGATTGTCTGATAAATCACCGAGGTGGGCCGGCCTTTGACTTCGGTGTAAACCTGGCCTAAGTATTCGGACATCAAGCTCAGCACCAGGAACAGTAAACTGAATAAAGCACTCATTAACGCACAGACCAGCAGCGCTGGTTGCCAGTGAACAGAGGCAAAAAACAAACTGATAAAAAAACCCAAACTGAGCAAAAATGTCGCAGCACAGGCTATAGGCACCTTGCGCAGCGGCTCGACAGAAATGCCGGTCAAGCTATCAAGGGCATAGCGTATCATCGCACTTAAGCGGTATTTGGTTTCACCCGCAAAACGCTTATCGCGAGCATAGGATACGACTTCGGTTTTCATCCCCAAAAACGGCACCACAACACGAAATACGCCGTTGACCTCAGGCAGGGCCAACAGCTTGTCCACCGCTTTGCGATCTAATAAACGAAAATTGGCCGCCTCGGGCTCCAATTTTAACTTGCCGGAAAGGCTATCCAGCAGCTTATAAAAGGCACTGGCACCGGCGCGTTTGAAAAAGCTATCGTTGGGTCTTTCACCGCGCGAGCCCACCACAATATCTGCACCATTTTCCCACGCATTTACCATTGTGAGCGCCACGGCGGGCGGGTCTTGTAGATCTGCATCCATCACGATAACCGCATCACCGCTGGCGGTTTTCAAACCGGCGGAAACCGCACCTTCCAAACCAAAATTGCGCGACAGCTGTACCAGGGTGATTTCATTGGGGTAGCGCTCACGGGCCTTGTACATTTGTGCCAGGGTGTCGTCTGTTGAGCCATCATCCACCAGCACCAGCTCAAAATCGTAATGCTCTCGCACAGCAGAGAAGCAGGCGATCACCTCGTCGCAGAAGGTTTGCACCAGTTCGGCTTCGTTATACATGGGCCCGATAATGGAAATCAGTTTTTTTGCTGTCGCATCACTCACGCTGTCGCCCTCGCCGCATCAAGTTCAGAGTCGATATGCTCAAGCACATCATAAATATTGTCGATCTTTCCGCCGAGCACCGAATAACAGCCCGGCAGCGCCTCGGCGCGCTCAAATAAAATCGGCCTGCCATCATCGCCTTCATTTTTTTGCAACACGGTTTTAATCTCAAGCAGCGTATCGACGGGCTTCGCATCAATTAACGCGGGCATATAGCGCGCCGCATCGCGAATCATGCGCTCGACTCGGCAGGGCTCACGATAATGGGCCAGCACCTCATAGGGGTTTTTATCCGCACAGTCTTGCCAGTTAATATGCGGCGTATAACGCACGTGGGACAGACTGTGTAAACTGCGCGCGGGAAAAGGCATGGCAGAAAAAAACGGGCCATCCATCACCGTAACGCCGATACCTTTGAGCGCTGCGGGCATTTCCACCAGGGCCATTTCTGCAATTTCGTGTTTCAAGCCGGTGCGCGTGCCCGAAAAATCACCGCCTAACTGATTCAAACCGCTGTAGGTGCAATTAAACACCCAACGTGCATTAACCGTCTTTGGCGCAGCGTCTTGTTGTTTGATCTGCACGCAAAGGCGCTGGTCTTCACCTTGCGATACCGACAGTGCCGTACTGTTAAGCAGTACCGAAATACCGTGGTTCGCAAGTTCTGTTTCCGCCCACTGTTTAAGTATGCTGCTATCAAATGCATATTCGGTAACTTCGTAAACCGCCTCGATTAAGCGCGGCTCAAACAGAGCTTTCTGGGCAGGTGCAGCAGGCGCTAGTGGTGCGCCAATATCTTTGCAAAAACGCTCAAACTGGCGCGCGGTCACTTTCGAATTGCGCCTCGCGATGGCATATAGCTTGGTAAAATCTTTAACCACCACCTGTGGCCAATCTTTAATAAAGCGCGGTAAATTCAGCCGACTGCGATAGGCCGTGGTGAAACTGCGCGGGTAGTGATAGCCATTGTGCAAACGCGCCTGATTGCTATAGGAGGCACGAGCCATGAGCTGCCCCTCGCGCTCAAGCAACAGCAGACGATGCAAGCCGTGGTGACGCGCTAAATGCAGGGCGATGGCGCAGCCGTAAAACCCCCCGCCAATAATGACAGCATCTACCGCGTCAGTAGGCGCAGTCATTGTTCACCTTTACGGCCAACATCTTCAATGTTCAGTTTTTCGCGGCGGGTCATGCGCGCACTGGTGAACTCCTGCACCACGTGGTAAAGAGGGCCATCACTGGATTGTCGTGCCAGGTGCAAAATATATTCACCAAAGACAAGCAGCACCAGCGATATCAAAAAGAACATGCCCGACTGCTGCAAAGACAGGCTCACCCAACCTGGCGCCACATCGGCTTTAAACAGACTGACAAATACCACATAGATGGAATAGAACACATTGGCGCCCGCACCAAACAGAGACAACCACGTCACCAAACGCAGCGGGGTTTTCGAGGTCGCCACCACCATGCGCAGGCCGCGATCGATGCTGTCGGCGAGACTTTTGGGGCTTGCCGCCATCGGCGCAGCACTGTAGCGCATATTCGCCCTGGCAAAGCCACCGCGCGCGGGTAAATGACGATAACTGATAACTGGCTGGGCATGCTGCAAAATGTAGTTAATTACCCGTTTGCTCAGCAAACGGTATTGCGGTGCATCCTTGGCCAAATGTACGCCGCTGAACCACTGATACAACTTGTTGAAAAAGGCCAATGACCAACGGTAAGCGGGTGCTTGCTGGGGCATTTGCTCATTGCGCGCAAACACCACATCCACCCCAGCGGTCGCCTCGGCCAGCATCTGCGGCAAAAAACCAATATCGTCGGTCAACGGATCCAGGGCCGCAACAAAATCACCTAACGCATTTTCCATGCCCACCCAAAAAGCCGTATCGGTATCGACCTTTTGCCCGAGGGCAAACACCTGCACATTGGGCAAACCCTCTGCACCGGTGATTTTTTGCAAAACCTGTAAACTGCCATCGGTGGATGCGTTATCAACAATAATCAGCTCGTAATCGCTGACCAGATCGCCCAGCATTTCCACCGCGCGCCGGGCAATGCCCTCAAGCGCAGCACCCTGATCGTTCACCACGTATACCACTGACAGGAACACAGGATAAAAAGGCGTTTCCTGTTGCATTGTTTTATCCTTTTTCACGCGCTTCAATCAAACAACGGCAAATCATCAAACGCAAGCCCCGCCGCGTCCTTCGCCGATAGCTGAGGTGCGCCGGACTCGGCAAGTGGCCAGTCGATGCCAACGCTGGGGTCGTTCCAGGCCAGGCTGACTTCCGATTGCGGGTGGTAAAAATCAGTGCATTTGTAGAGAAAATCCGCAAAGTCTGACAACACCAAAAAACCGTGCGCAAAACCCGGCGGCACCCACAACATGCGGTGATTGGCCGCCGACAGTCGCGTACCATACCACTTGCCGAAGCTGGACGAACTCTGGCGCAAATCTACCGCCACATCAAACACCTCGCCGTGAGTGACCCGCACCAGCTTGCCCTGAGTGTGCTCTGTTTGGTAGTGCAGGCCGCGCAAAATGCCGCGCCTGGAACGGCTGTGGTTGTCCTGTACAAAGCGCAGCTCAAAACCTGCGTCTGCAAAGGTTTTTTCATTCCAGGTTTCCTGAAAAAATCCCCGCTCATCACCAAACACCGCAGGCTCAAGTTCATACACATCATTGAGCGGCGTGGCCTTAAATTTCATCCCACAGCACCTCGTTTTCGCTGACCAAGCGCGCTAAATAATCACCGTAGCCACTTTTTTCCAGGGGCTTTGCCAAAGCCAGCAGTGCTTCGGCATCGATAAAACCTTTACGAAAGGCAATTTCCTCGGGGCAGCCCACTTTCAAACCCTGACGCTCCTCCAACACGCGAATAAAATTGCCCGCATCCAGCAGGGATTCGTGTGTGCCGGTATCCAACCAAGCGGTACCGCGTGTCATCACCTCCACGTTTAGCTTGCCCGCCCGCAAGTAGGCATTGTTGACATCGGTAATCTCCAGCTCGCCGCGCCATGAGGGCCGTACTTCGTGGGCGATCTGCACCACGTCATTGTCGTAAAAATAAAGCCCCGTAACCGCGTAGTGGGAGCGCGGCTGCGTTGGCTTTTCTTCGATGCTTTGCGCGACGCCCTCGGCGTTGAAATCCACCACACCGTAGCGGTGAGGATCCTGCACGTAATAGGCAAACACGCTGGCGCCTTCGCCGCGGGTGGTAGCCGAGCGCAAACCGCGGGTAAACGCAGTGCCGTGGAAGATATTGTCGCCCAGCACCAGGCTTACCGGCGCATCGCCGATGAAATCCTCGCCCAGCAGAAACGCCTGTGCCAGGCCCTCGGGCCTGGGCTGCACCGCATAACTTATGTGGATGCCCCAATGACTGCCATCACCCAGCAAATCCACAAACGCCGCCTGATCGCGGGGGGTGGTAATAATCAAAATATCGCGAATACCCGCCTGCATCAGCGTGCTCAGCGGGTAGTAAATCATAGGCTTGTCATACACCGGCATAAGCTGTTTGCTGATGGAGCTGGTCAGGGGGTACAGGCGAGACCCTGAGCCGCCAGCGAGAATAATGCCTTTGAACGGTTTTGTGCTGGGCATGTCCACTCCCATGCTGAAAAGGCCGCATTATACGCCCTAAACAGTTCTTTTTTTAGCTAAACGGACGGCAAAGGCGGACAAAGCGACCTTTCAATGTTGTCAGTGAGTAGATTTTTTGGTGTTTGCTGTCTACACTGCGCACCTCAGAACACGCTTGTGCCGAAAATACGGGCGCAAGCCATGCTGGACGAGAGGACCAACACCATTTCCGCTTCCCAAGCCGCTACAGCCCTGGACACGGCTGAGTACGATCACGCCCCGCTTCCTACGGTGGACGCCCATCCGCTGCGCATTGCCCTGCTCGGCTACCGCAGCCTGCCTCACGGCGGCGGTCAGGGCATTTATTTGAGATACCTGAGCAAAGCGCTGGTGGATGCTGGGCACACGGTGGATGTCATTTCCGGCCCGCCCTATCCGCATTTGGACGAACGGGTAAAACTGATCAAACTGCCAAGCCTCGACCTGTTTGAAAACGGCCTGGGCTCCCTGCGCTGGCATCATCTGCGTTCCGCCAGCAACATCATTGAATGGACCAGCAAGCTCACCGGCGGCTTTGCCGAGCCGATGACCTTTGGTCGCCGCGCCCTGAAATACCTGCGCAAACACGGCCACAACTACGATTTGATCCACGATAACCAGAGTTTAAGCTACGGCATGCTCGACATTCAGCGCCTTGGCATTCCACTGGTGACCACCGTGCACCACCCCATCACCAGTGATTTGCGTATTGCCCTGGCTGCGGCGAATAACTGGAAAGAGCGGCTGCTGGTCAAACGTTGGCACAACTTCCTGAATATGCAAAAGAAAGTGGTGAAGGAGCTGCGCCACGTGGTCACCGTGTCCGATGCCTCGCGTGAGGATATCGTCGAGGATTTTGGTCTCGCAAAAGAGAATGTCCACTTGGTGTACAACGGTATCGACACGGACATTTTCGCCCCGCGACCACAGATTACGCGCAAACCCCTGCGCCTGATGGCCACCGCCTCTGCGGATGCACCGCTTAAAGGGGTACGCTATCTCCTGGAAGCCTACGCCAGCCTGCTGAGACAATACCCTGAGCTTGAGCTGTTGTTGGTCAGCAAACTACACGAAGGCGGTGAAACCGACCAGCTTATCGATGCGCTAAACCTGCGCGAAAAAATCACCTTTGTCAGCAATATCAGCACCGAACAGATGGTGGACTATTACGCCGAAGCGACGCTGGCGGTGGTGCCCTCGGTCTACGAAGGTTTTGGTCTGCCCGCAGGCGAGGCCATGGCCTGCGGTGTACCGGTGGTATCAACCACCGGTGGCGCGCTGCCCGAAGTGGTGGGCGATGCGGGCGTGTTAGTGCCGGTGCGCGACAGCAAGGCGCTGGCCAAGGCCATTGCCGAACTGCTCAACAACCCGCAGC
>PDSN01000222.1 GCA_002748505.1 Gammaproteobacteria bacterium
GAGTACTCGAGAACGTGATCTTGGAACCGGGGTCAATGAGGACCGAGTTGTCCCCCTGCTCTATCAGATAGGAGTGACACTGAAACGAATCTGACTCACAGACATGCCCCACCCACCAGATACGGTCAGCAATCTCTACCGCATGGCTGGTGTCGATATTTTTGATCCCGTCTGAGCTGAGTACCATTTTCTATCCGTAAATCAGGCGAAGTGAGGTGAAAATATCCTGTCAGACCGATTTTCATCTGCGGTTGTGGCGTGCAGGCTGCCCGCCCGGCCATGCCGGCTTCTCCCGGTGCGGACACGGGGAGATGTCTGGTACAAGTGTACAAAAAACCGGGCAATACATCATGTAAAAAGAACCACCAGTATAGCATAGACCCGACGCGAAACAAAGATTTTCTTTCCCCGCCGGGCCTCTTGCCGCTTCTCCGCAAAAAAAGAGAGCCGCCACACCCAAAAAAGAGGGATGGCGGCTCTCGGAGGATACGGCGACGATATCAGCCGCTCAGCAGGTAACGTTCTAAAGCGGCAGAGGATCAATCCCGATCTTGATCAGCAGCAGAATAACAGCGGTAACCGCGACGTAGTAGAGAAACGCCGGAATCGCATTGCGGCGGATAATGAGTCCCTCCGCGCCAATACAGCCGACAGTCGCACAGACCGCAACCACATTGTTGACACAGATCATGTTGCCGACAGCAGCACCGATCGCCTGAATCGAGACAATAAGGATCTCAGGCAGCTGGAGAATATGAGCGGTCTCAAACTGCAGTGAGGCAAAGAGAAGATTCGAGACTGTCGCCGAACCGGACATGAAGGCGCCAAGAATCCCGACCAGCATCGCAATAAGCGGATAGGCCTGGCCGGTCATCTTTGCCGCAGCCTGGGCCATCGTTGTCAGCATTGAAGGCATAACCACCTTCTTTTCAGGAGCGCTCTTTTCGGCAGTTGCCACTTTTGCAGGAGCGCTCTTTTCGGCAGCGGCCACTTTTGCAGCTCCAGCCGCAGCCGGACTCGCCGCCGCTGCAGATTTGGCATTTTCGACAGCGGCAGAGGCTGCTGTCGCCGGCGCTGCTGAAACCATCTTCTCAACAGGTGCGGTCTCTTTTGCAGCAATGACCTCCTGCTGAGGAGCAACAATTTCCGAGTTGAGCATCAGCTGCACCATCGCCACTCCGGCAAAGAGAGCAATCGCCGCTCCGGAGATCTGCCCGAAGG
>PDSN01000067.1 GCA_002748505.1 Gammaproteobacteria bacterium
CCAGTGAGCAATGATGACTGGAACCAACCGCGATGCTGATCAGAGCCTTCTAAATATAAATCCGCCGGCGCCTGCAAGCCCTCGCGCTGACGCAGTACGCAGGCGTGGGTGACACCCGAGTCAAACCATACGTCCAGGGTATCGGTGACTTTTTCATAATCCGGCGCTTCATCCCCCAATAAGTCTTCCACTGCAAGCTCAAACCAGGCATTGATGCCGGACTTTTCAATCAGCCTGGCCACCTCTTCGATCAGCTCGGGCGTGCGCGGGTGCAGTTCAGCACTTTCGCGGTGCACAAATAAAGCGATGGGCACACCCCAGGTGCGCTGACGGGAAATACACCAGTCCGGGCGGTGCTCCAGCATGGCGCTGATACGCGCCTGCCCCCAATCGGGAATCCAGTTCACCTCATTGACCGCCGCCTGAGCTTTGGCCAACAAACCGTTTTTGTTCATCGCCACGAACCACTGCGGCGTGGCGCGGAAAATCACTGGCGTTTTATGACGCCAGCAATGGGGGTAGGAGTGCTCGTAGCTTTCGCTGTGCAGCAAAACACCGCGCTCATTCAGCGCTTCGAGAACGGCGTTATTCGCCTTTAACACATGCTGACCGGCAAACAATGCGGTCTCCGGTAAGTAAACACCGTTGCCGCCCACAGGGTTGTACACCTCTATGCCATATTGCTGACAGACGGCGAAATCCTCCACACCATGTGCAGGTGCCGTGTGCACAGCGCCAGTACCCGCATCGGTGGTCACGTGATCGCCCAGAATCACCGGCACGGTGCGATCATACAAGGGATGCTGCAAGGACAAGTTTTCCAGCGCCCTGCCCTGGCAGTGTCCCAACGTTTCAACATCTTCAAGACCGATACGCCTGGCCACAGTTTCAGCCAGTTCCTCTGCCACCACCAGCAGCTTATCGCCCGCACACAGCAGCACATAGGAAAGCTCAGCGTGCAAACACACCGCCATATTGGCGGGAATCGTCCAGGGGGTTGTAGTCCAGATAGGCACCACAACCGGCAGGTTTTTATCAACCGCAAAGGCTTTTAAAAACGCTGCGCTGTCGATAGCGTTAAATGCCACATCAATCGCTGGTGAGGTCTTATCCTGATACTCCACCTCGGCCTCGGCCAGGGCTGACTGGCAGTCCACGCACCAATGCACCGGCTTGAAACCCTTGTGCAAATGACCGTTGTCGATAATACGTCCCAAAGCACGCACGATATTGGCCTCAAAAGCGTAATTCATGGTGAGATAGGGATCGTCCCAATCACCCAGCACACCCATGCGCACAAATTCCTGGCGTTGGTTGTCCACCTGCCGGGTGGCATATTCACGACACTTTTGACGAAACGCACTGGCGTCCAGTTTGTGCCCGGGCTTACCGTGCTTTTTCTCGACGTTCAGTTCAATCGGCAAACCGTGGCAGTCCCAACCCGGCACGTAGGGGGCATCAAAGCCCTCCAGCGTGCGCGACTTGACAATAATGTCCTTGAGCACCTTGTTGACGGCGTGACCGATATGCAAATCGCCGTTTGCATAAGGAGGGCCATCGTGCAGAATATATTTTGGGCGGCCGGCGCAAACCTCGCGAATTTTTTCGTACAGCTTACCCTCTTGCCATTGTTTGAGGCGTGCAGGTTCGCGCTGGGCGAGATTGGCCTTCATGGGGAACGCCGTCTTCGGCAGGTTCAAAGTGCTTTTGTATTCGCTCATACTCTGTTTACTCACAAGCCGCAAAATAAGCGCGGCTTTGGTCGCTATCGATTCCTATTTGGGTTTGCAAAGCCTCAATCGAGGCAAATTTTTGTTCGTCGCGCAGTTTTTGGCAAAAACTCACCGTCACTCGACGACCGTATATATTCCTGTTCACGTCCAGAAGATGCACTTCCAGGTTGGCTTTGATGCTCTCGTTCACCGTGGGGCGAGTGCCGATATTGGCAACGCCGCAATAAACCTCCGCTTCGCCATCGACCGCCAGGCGTACCGCGAACACACCCGACAAGGGCGCTCGCAGGCGACACAACTCGATATTGGCGGTGGGAAACCCCAAACTGCGACCAAGCTGACGCCCGTAAACCACCTTACCACTCATGGTAAACGCTCTCCCGAGCAGGCGTTCGGCCTGGGCAAAATCCGCCACTGCCAACGCCTCGCGAATGCGGGTGCTACTGACTCGCTGGCCGTCCATTTCCACGGTATCTGTGGGCTCGGCGCTAAAACCCTGTTTCGCACCGATGTCACGAATCAGGGCGAGATCACCCTGCCGGTCATTGCCAAAACGAAAATCATCGCCAATTACCGCATGTTTAATACCGAGACCGTCGATAAACACCCGCTCGACAAAGCGCCGCGCACCCATTTGTTGTAGCTGCGGGTTAAAGCGCAAACACAGTAATCTGTCGATGCCCAGCGCACTAATTGCCAGGTACTTCTCGCGCAGGGTCATCAAACGCGCAGGCGATTGCAGCGGCGCGAAATACTCCGCCGGTAGTGGCTCGAACAGGATCACCGCAGAGGGCAAGTCATGTGCCTTAGCCGCGCGCAGCAATTGCCCCATTACCGCCTGGTGCCCGAGATGCACACCATCAAAGGCGCCAATAGTCGCCACGCAGCCACGGTGCCAGGGGCGCAAATTCACCAGCCCGCGTATCAATTCCATCGCCCTGCGCCAATTCCGTCACAAAGCGGCCAATTATAACGGATAATTCCGCTATGCTCACCTGTGGATAGGGGAAAATGTGGGATGGCGAGTGAACCGGAATCTTCACCGCCCGACGGGAACAACGCTCAGGACACAGCCTGTTTCGGGTCAGCGCAAGGCGCCAAAACACTTCAGCGACCTGCCCACTATCCGCACACTCGCCCCAATCACGCGGGCGCGTGCAGATCCCTGTAGCGCAGACCACAGGCCAGCAGCACAAGCAGGTAGACCGCAAAACCCGCACCGCACAACAACAGCAACTGCCATGCGCGCTCAAAAGCGGACCAGACAAACCAGGCCTCAAGGGGCGGCAACATCAGTAACAGTACCGCAGCCATGGCAACGGTGGCCACAAGTAACACCAGCCACCAGCGCCTGTACTGCTCATCAGTCTGCCACACCCCCCCGTTGCGCAAACCGCGCCACAGCAAAAATGCATTGAGCCAGGCCGATAAGGCGGTCGCCAGGGCCAAACCCACATGCCCCAGGCCATACCACCACATCAGCGGAAACACTAACAGGACATTGAACAGCATATTGGCAAGCATCGCTTTAATGCCAATCACTACCGGGGTGCGCGTGTCTTTACGGGCGTAAAAGCCCGGCGCCAAAACCTTAATGAGCATAAATGCGGTCAAACCCAGGGTATATGCGCGCAGACTCATCGCCGACATCGCAGTATCATCGGCGGTCAATGCGCCGTATTGAAACAGAGTGATCAAAATCGGCTGTGCCAGCACCAGCAAAGCGGCGCTTGCGGGCAATGCAATGAGCAAGACCATACGCGAAGCCCAGTGCAGCGTATGACGAAAAGCTTCGCCGCGCGACGCAGAACTGTGCAAAGACAAGCTGGGTAAAATCACGGTGGCAATGGCAATCCCAAAAACCCCCAGTGGCAATTCCGTTAAACGATCGGAATAGTACAGCCAAGACACGCTGCCCGTGGGCAAAAACGACGCCAGAACGGTATCCAGCAGCAAATTGATCTGACTGACTGAAACCCCGAACAAAGCGGGAATCATCAATTTGACAATGCGCCTGACACCTTCGTGGTGAGTATCAAACACCGGCCTTGGCAGCAATTCCAGACGGTATAAAAAAGGCAGCTGAAACAGCAATTGAATGGTGCCTGCCAGCAACACACCCCAGGCCAGCGCCATCACCGGCTCGTCGAACCAGGGCGCAATAAACAGCGCTGCGGTAATCAAACTGACGTTTAACAGCACCGGGGTAAACGCTGGCACCGCGAAGCGGCCATAGCTGTTTAATACAGCGCCGCAAAAACCGGTAAGGGAAATTAACAACAAATACGGAAAGGTGATGCGAATCATCTGCACGGTGAGCTGATATTTCGCAGGATCACTTAAAAAACCCGGCGCAAACACCGCCGTGAGCCAGGGCGCCGTCAACACAAATACCGCTGTCAGCAGCAGCAGCGAGCCACCTAACACACCGGCAACACGGTCGAGCAGCGCGCGAACCTGTTGCACATCCCCCAGCTGCCGGTAGTCCGCTAGCACAGGCACAAACGCCTGGGAAAAAGCACCTTCGGCAAATAAGCGGCGCAAAAAGTTAGGCACCTTAAAGGCGACAAAAAAGGCATCGGCGTTGGCACTGGCGCCCACAAAACCCGCGAGCACGATATCGCGCACCAAGCCCAGGACACGGGACAGCATGGTCATCGCCGCCACCACCGCACTTGAACGCAGCAGGCTGCGGGGTTCTCGCTGGCGCTTGGTTTCGTTCACTCCTGACTTAACCATTGTCTGCGCAAGGTTTCACCGTTAAGCGCCAGCCATTGCAATACTATCAAGGTGTGCCCGTTATTGATTTTGCCTGCGGCCAATAACTGCAAAACCTCAGCCCTGGGCAGGGCATGCACTAAAATGTTTTCACCTTCGGTCTCAAGCCCCATTACCGCACCCGCACTGTGGGAGCACACCCGACCGCAAAACAAACGTACCTGCTCGGAACACGCGCCCGCCGAGGGAAAGTAATTCGCCACCGGCACAAGGCGGTCAATCACACAGCCCGCCTCTTCTTCGGCTTCGCGTTTTGCCACCTGCTCATCGCTTTCACCGGGATCGACCACACCGGCAACCAGCTCCAACATCCACGCACTTTGACCTTTGCGCCGCGCCCCAGGGCGAAACTGCTCAACTAAAATCAGCTCATCGCGCTGGATATCGAAGGGCAGCACGCCCACCGCATCGCCGCGCTGAAACACTTCGCGTGTGAGCGGCTCACTCCAACCACCCTCAAACAAACGATGGCTCAGCACTTCTTTACTGATGGTAAAAAAACCTTGATACGCGGTCTCCGACGCCAGCACTTTGACATCATCTTCTGCAAACTTAAGGGAGAAAGACATAAGGTACTCTTGTTAAAAGCATCGTTTAAAAGCGTCGTTTGGTATACCAGTTCACTTCCCTGGCGTGCAGGTCCACTTGCTCGACCACATCCAGGATCAAGGCAAACAGTGCCATACGCACCAGCACGCCGTTGTCAGTTTGACGGAAAATGGCAAGATTTGGATTGTCGTTCAAGTCGTCCGCAAGCTCCTGCGCATCGGCGCGTGAATCACGGGGCAGCGGATGCATAATGACCGTATTGGGTTCGCAGTGCCGCGTGTAAATGCTTTGGTTTAAACGAAAACGCCCGCGGTACAAATCTGCCTCTTCACGCGAGGCGAAGCGCTCTTCCTGAATACGGGTGGAGTACACTATATCGACCTTGCCAATATTGTCTTCAAGCTGGTCGGTGACGAGTACGCTATGCCCCGCCTCTCGCAAGGTTTCCACCAACTCATCGGGCATCGCCAGCTCCCCGGGCGAAATCATCACCAGGGAAATATCGTCGTACAGGCACAGCAGCTTGCACAGGGAGTGCACGGTACGGCCATGTTTCAAATCACCCACCAGTGCCAAACGCAGTTTGTCGATACTGCGGCCACGGGCACGTAATTCATTGCGAATAGTGTAGAGATCAAGCAATGCCTGGCTGGGGTGTTCGTTGCTGCCATCGCCGCCGTTGATCACCGGCACCCGGCTCGCCTCGGCGAACTCAGCGACCGAGCCGGATTCGGGGTGGCGCATAGCGATCACATCGGAATAACCGCTTAGCACCCGCGCGGTATCGTACAAAGACTCGCCCTTGACGATAGCACTGCTGGCAAAGCCCGTGGTTTCTCGCACCTCACCACCGAGCAGGTTGAAGGCACTGCCAAAACTGACGCGGGTACGGGTAGAGGGCTCAAAAAACATCGAGCCCAAAATCGCGCCATCCAAGACTCGGGTGGCCAATTTGCGTGTGGCGTAGGGCTCCATGGCGTCTGCCACGTCAAACACCCGCTCCACATCACCACGTTCGAACTGATTAACCGAAAGCACATGACTGCCGGGAAACTGCATCGCTTGCTTCCTCTATGAAAAAAGTGAGAGACAACAGCCATTATAGGCCAAATCGAGTGCTGTGGGCGCTGTGATTTTGGGTATTG
>PDSN01000226.1 GCA_002748505.1 Gammaproteobacteria bacterium
TCGATAGAAGCTTTCTGAAACTGGGTCATCATCACGATGGCGGAGGCAAAGGCAATGGCGACAATCGTCAGCAGTGCTTTGACAGGGCGGCGCTCCAGCTGGCGCCACACCATGCGGGTTGACGGTGAAAGCAAGCGCGATAGCCCGATGATTTCTAAAAAGGTTTTGCGAAAATGCTGCGGGGCGGGCGGGCGCATGGCTTCGGCTATCGGCTCACCGGCGGCGGCATAGACGGCGTGTGCCGTACCGGCCAAAGCCGCCAGCAAACTCACCGCCGTACCAATCCCTGCGACCTGCCAGTCGAGCACAAAGCGCAGATAGGGAAAGTGAAAACTTTTTTGGTAAATGCCCGCTAACCCTTGTCCCAACCAGATGCCCAACGCCACACCCAGTAGTGCACCGAGTAAGGTAATCAGCGTGACAATCAGGGCGTAATGCAATGCCACTTGGCGGGTGGAATAGCCAAAAGCCTTGATAATAGCGACCTGATCGCGTTGCATACCGATTAAACGCTTAAAGACGATATTGAGTAAAAAGGCCGCTACGCCGAGAAAAATGGCCGGGAAAAAGGTTGCCATTGTCGTCAGCTCTTTAAATTCGTTTTTCAGAATGGCATGTGATATTTGATCTTCCCGCCCGATTGCGCCGGTTGAACCGTAACGCGCCAGCAAGCGATCGAGGGCGGCAATGACTTCGCTTTCATTAGCCTGCGGGGTGAGGCGTAATACCGCCTGGTTAAAGGCCCCGTCCATATCCAATGCCGCCGCCAAGGCATCTTGTGACATCCAAATAATGGCATAGCGTTTAAAATCCGGGAACAAAGTACCCGGTTTGACTTGGTAAAGGTATTCGGCCGAGACGGCAACACCGCTGACGGTAAACCACTGCGCCCGTCCGTGCACGGTGGCGCGGAGGCGCTCGCCGGGTAAAAATCCGTGGGCGCCGGCAAAGGCCTCGCTTAACAGGATTTCATCGCTGCTTTCAGGCAGGCGTCCGCTGCGCAAAAACAGTTTATTTTGCTGCTCTGGCAGCGATTGCACCAAGGCCGTGACCGGTTCGTCAAAATCGCGTACCGTCAGCTTTGCCCCTGAATTGAGCCGCCCTTCTACTTCTGCCACGCCGGGAATATCGGCAAGGCGTTTAATGACGGCGTTTGGTGCTCGTTTGACGCTGACCCAGACGTCGGAAAAGCGCTGCTCGGCATACAGTTGGCTTTGTGCCTGCGACATCACCAGAACGGCAACCCCCATGGCAATAACCAGCGCAATTGCCAGCGCCTGTCCGCGCATCTGCCATAAATCCCGCAGGGCTTTGCGGTTTAGTGCTTTCACGACAATCCTCCGCCTGTTGTCAGGCGCCATTGCTGTGCTTTGTCGGTCGGTAGCGCGTTTATCATCTTTATCACCAATCCATTACCAACTCAGGGCTTCGGCGGCAATGCGCGTTGCATTTTCTTCTTCGCGAGTAATTTGTCCGTCCTGCATCCACAGGATGCGCTCCGCCATGCGGGCAATATCGGCGTTG
>PDSN01000068.1 GCA_002748505.1 Gammaproteobacteria bacterium
TCCAGGCGCACCCGACTGTACAAACGGCGCAGGCGGGTCATCAACTGACGGGGCGCTTTCGGGTCTAAAAACCCAATATCCATAAGGGTTTGCTCCAGATGTGTGTAAAAACGCTCCATGTTCTCCGCCGTGGCAAAGGGCGCGTCCCATTCATCGTCCTGCACCCGATTGAGCTGGTTCTGCGGCAAACTGCCCATCCGCAATTCGTAGGCCACAATCTGCACCGCCATGGCCAGGTTTAAAGAACTGTAGCTTGCATCGGTGGGCACATGCAGGTGCAAATGGCACTGTTGCAGTTCTTCGTTGGTCAAACCGCGATCCTCCCGCCCAAATAAAACCGCCACCTTGCCATGCCTGCGCGCGGTGAGCATGGCCTCGGCACCTGCACGGGGATTCTGTATCGGCCAGGGAATGCTGCGCCCCCTGGCGCTGGTGCCAACGATAAAGTGGCAATCGGATACCGCCTGCTCCACGCTATCGACAATCATGACATTGTCGAGCACATCCCCCGCCGATGCTGCCCGCCAGGTGGCGCGCTCATCGGGAAACTGGCGGGGCGCCACCAGACACAACTCGCTAAGCCCCATATTTTTCATCGCCCGCGCGGCGCCGCCAATATTGCCGGGATGGGTGGTGTTAACCAAAACGATACGAATATTGTCTAGCTGCATGGTGGATGTCGCTGCTGATTAAAGAGGGCGCGAAGTGTAGCAATTTTTGCTATAATTCGCGCCCGTTAATTTCACAGCCCAACAAGGACAGTCCATGCAACCCATGGTGAATATGGCGCTTCGCGCCGCTCGCAAAGTCGGCGAGAACATTGTGCGCGCCTCAGACGATTTAGATCGCCTCGATATCAAACAAAAAGGCCAGAACGATTATGTCTCACAGGTAGACATCGCCGCCGAGGAAGAACTGATCTATCTGCTGAAAAAAAGCTACCCCGACCATGCTTTTCTGGGTGAAGAAACCGGCCTTACCGGGGATGAAAAAGCCCAGTACCGCTGGGTGATAGACCCCCTCGATGGCACCACCAATTACCTGTGGGGTATCCCCCACTACGGCCTGTCCCTGGCCTGCCTGAAAGACGGCGTGCCCGAGCACGCGGTGGTGATAGATCCCGTGCGCAGGGAAGAGTTTACCGCCAGTCGCGGTCACGGCGCCCAGGTTAACGGCCGCCGTATGCGCGTCAACAACCGCCCCTCACTGGACGGCGCGCTCCTGGGTACAGGCATTCCCTTCAAAGATCACTGCGACCAGCATTTAAGTGCTTACGCAAAAACTCTGGAAACCCTGGCGGGCCAGGTGGCCGGTGTGCGCCGTGCGGGCGCGGCCTCTCTAGACCTGGCCTACGTTGCCGCAGGCCGCCTGGATGCTTTTTGGGAGATTGGCCTCTCCAACTGGGATATCGCCGCGGGGGTTCTGCTGGTCAAAGAAGCTGGGGGCCTGGTCGCCGATGTGGACGGCTCCGACAACTACCTGCGCAGCGGCAACATTGTCTGCGGTTCGCCCAAGTGCTTTAAATCGGTGTTGCAGGTCACGCGGGCACAGCTCGCGCCGTCTTTGCAGTAGTTGCGCGAAAAAAGCTGCCCGAAAAAAAAGGCGGCCAATGGCCGCCTTTTGTATTAACGCTCGAATCAGGGCATTAAATCCCCTTCGCCCTCTTCCGCACCTTCTTTCACTGGAATCATCAGATCTTCTTTACTGACCTTCAGCAGCAACAAAGTGTTGGCGGCAACGTAGATGGACGAATAAGTACCCACCGCCACACCGACGATCAAGGCCACGGCGAAACCGTTGATCATCTCGCCGCCCAGCAGGGCCAGGGCAACCAATACCAATAAGGTCGTCAGCGAGGTCACCAAGGTACGACCTAAGGTTTCCGTGAGTGACAGGTTGATCACTTCCACCGCATCCGCTTTTCTCAGTTTGCGGAAGTTCTCGCGGATTCGGTCAGAAACGACAATGGTGTCGTTCAGCGAATAACCAATCACCGCCAGAATTGCCGCCAGCACCGTGAGGTCAAACTCGCGCCCGGTGAAAGAGAAAAAGCCCAGCACAATAATCACGTCGTGAATCAAGGCGGCAACCGCACCCACCGCGAATTTAAGCTGGAAACGAAAGCCGACGTATAACACCACCAGCCCCAGCGCCAGCAACATGGCGATACCGCCCTGCTCGCGCAGCTCATCGCCCACCTGCGGTCCCACGTATTCGGTGCGCTGTAAAGCGACGCTGGTGCCGTCAGTTTGCGCGCTTTGCAAGACCTCAAGCAGCTCGACACCGACGTTGTCAGAACTGACGTTTTGCGGCAGACGAATCAGCACATCCCGCTCGGTGCCATAGCTGACCACCACCGCGCTTTTATAACCTGCATCCGCCAGGGTATCGCGAATAGCGGGCAAGTCCGCGGTTTTGCCGTATTGCACTTCCAACAGGGTACCGCCGGTAAAATCCAGCCCCCAGTTGAGCTGCTTTACCGCCAGCGAGCCGATGGATACCAACAGTAAAACGGCCGACAGCGCCAGCGCCACCCAGCGCTGCCCCATAAAATTAATCACTTTCATCTCAGTAGCCTCCGCCAATGGAGAGCGACTTCACACGGCGGCCTCCGTAAATCAGGTTAATCAACGCGCGTGTACCCACAATGGCGGTGAACATCGATGTCACGATACCGATGGACAGGGTTACCGCAAAGCCTTTCACAGGGCCAGTGCCCACGGCGTACAGAATCACCGCGACAATCAAAGTGGTGATATTGGCATCCAAAATGGTGACCACGGCGCGCTCAAAGCCCGCGTGAATCGCCATTTGCGGCGACATTTTGTTTTTCAGCTCCTCGCGTATTCGCGAGAATATCAGCACGTTGGCATCCACCGCCATACCCACGGTGAGCACGATACCGGCAATACCCGGCAGGGTAAGCGTTGCGCCCAGCAGGGACATCACAGCGATCAGCAGCACCAGGTTACAGGCCAGCGCCACCACCGCCGCCACACCAAAGACACGGTAGTACAGCACCATAAACAGCACAACCAGGCCGAGGCCAAGCTGTACCGAGCGAACACCCAGGCGAATGTTTTCAGCGCCCAGCGACGGCCCCACGGTGCGCTCTTCCACAAAGGAAATGGGCGCAGCCAAGGCACCAGCACGCAACAGCAGCGCCAGTTCCGAGGCTTCCTGTGGGCTGTCTAAACCGGTGATTTGGAAATTCGCACCCAAGGCGCTTTGAATGACTGGCGCGGTCAACAGCTTTTTCTCATCATAGGGCGATTTAACGGCGACTTCTTCGCCATTTTCGTCCTGTTCGTAGCGAGTGCGGTATTTGCGCTCGATAAACAACACGCCCATACGCCGTTTGATGTTGTGGCGCGTGGCCCGGTTCATTAAATTGCCGCCCTCGCCATCGAGGCTGATTTGCACGTTAGGCATGCCGTTTTGATCGAAGCTGGCCTGGGCATTGGCAACGCGTTCACCGGTGATAATGACATCGCGCTCCAGCCACTCGCTGGCACCGGCACGCTCGGTGGAGCGATAGTCAAAGCGCTGTTTCTCCGAAGCGGGCACGTCGAGCGCCGCTACCAGACGAAACTCCAAATTGGCCACCTTACCCAAAATACGCTTGGCTTCGGCGGTATCTTGAATACCGGGCAACTCCACCACGATGCGATTCGCGCCCTGGCGCTGCACCAGGGGCTCGGATACACCCAGCTCGTTTACCCGGTTGCGGATCGTGGTCAGGTTCTGCGCCACAGCGTAGTCGGCGATCTCTTTGCGCGTTGCCTCGGATACGGCGGTCTCAAGGAAAAAATCCTTGCCCTTTTCAGCGGTGCGAATCACCAGCTCCGGGTAGTTCTTGGCGATGACCTTGCGCGCCTGGGCACGAAGCTCCGCCGTTTTAAATCGCGCCTGCACATCGCCGTTGTCCAGTTCAGTCACAAAACCGCGCACTTTCTCATCGCGCAGTGACTTCTTGATCGCGGTCAGATAAAACTCCTGACGGCGCGCTATGGCGGTGTTTACGTCCACTTCCAGCTTGAAATGCACGCCGCCGCTTAAGTCCAGGCCGAGTTTCATCGGCTGCGCGCCAATACTCGACAGCCAGGACGGCGTGGTCGGCGCGAGGTTTAAAGCCACAATATAGCTGTCGCCCAGGGCGCGGGAAATCACGCTTTGCGCGCGCAACTGGTCATCGCGATGCTTCAGGCGAATCAAAGCCGCATGGCCGTCTTCGCTGATTTCTTCGCCAAAATAGCCAATCCCCGCACTTTCCAGGGCATTTTCCACCTTTTTCAGGGTCGGCGCATTGATCTGCACCGAGCTGTTTTCGCTGGCCACCTGCACCGCCGGATCGGGGCTGTATAAGTTGGGGGCGGCATAAAAAAAGCCAAACAGTACCACCGCAGCGATTAACAGGTACTTCCACAAAGCATAGGTATTTAACATAGGTAACTCAAAGGAGTGTATAAGACCCGCGCCAGACAGCCCGGCGCAGCAAACGGGCTATTATAAGGAAAAGTGCTTGCAGCTCAAGTGAGTGTGGCAGCTTGTTATCGCAAAACCCGCTGATAACGCCGGCCTTGGTCTTTGCCCTGTGAGAAAGAAGGTTCCCGATTTCAAAAGTGCAGCCTCGATAGCTGATCACTATCGCAATCTCACCCGCCTGCCCGGTTTCTGCGATACGGCGCTTGCCCCAGGCATCGTAGCTGTAGCGCTCGACGATACTGCCGTCGGTTTCATCCGTAACGGCAGTGATGGAACCCAGGTGATCTCGGTGCAGGTAGTGGTGCTTGACGTTCCCGCCTGATCGCCTACGTCACCATGCATATATTACTCAAATTACACGAGAAAGTTTTCACGTGAAAAAACCGCGAGTACCACACCACCAATGTCGAACGTTAAACTACTGGTTGGAGCAGTTTTCAGTTGGCATTGACAGCTATTTAACCCGGATGTTTCACCAGTAAATGGAATTTTCGGGAACAAATGACAAAGAAAGTTGCTCAAACATCATGAAAAGCGTAGCGATAGCTACGGTTTGAATGATTTTGGGCGAGGTTCAAAGTCATTTTTTTCGAAAAACCACTTAGGCACAATTTGTACATTGGCTTTGGTTGCTGTTCATCACATAACTCATTGATATTGAATAAATAATAGCGGAGTGGTCGCCGTACTGGTGAAATATCCGGGTTAATGCAACCGACTCGCGACAAGCCTATTCAAACTAACACCTGACTCAGCAGCCTGTATAGCTAAGGAACGATGTGTTTCTGGAGGGATCCGAACCATAAATTTACCACTATACGTTTTTAAGGCGATTGGTTCGGGGATTGGCTCACCACCAACTGTCATATCATCAACAGATTCTCTGACAAGTTTTCGTATACCTGCAAGTGCTTTCTCTGGCGTTTGTTCAAGCCAGCTCAAGCCAGGAAACTCTGCGCATAACCCCACATATTCTTGATCTTCATCAGACCACGTCACGCGATAGGTGTAACGATCTGGAAATTCAGCCATTTTCGACCTCCAAACGCTCAATAGCGACTAATACCTGTCGAACCTGATACGGTTTAGCTTTACCCTTGGCATTCTGGATATTCACCCTTGGATCACCTTGCCACGGAGTTTTATACACCCTGTGGCTGGAGCCGGATTGACGAGGCTCCCCAAAATACGCGTCACAGACCTTACATAAGTCATTGAAGCGTATGCTCTTAGGGTTCGCCCGCATCGCTGCGAGAATATTCTGGATACTTGCCATGCGCACAATGATACCACTAATGATACTATTCGCAAGCTCCCACCAGCACCTCAAAGCCAAAACGCTCTACCCAGCGAGCGCGCGGTGATCTTTTGGCGGGGCGTTCGACGTCGTGGCCCGCTAGAAGTTTGCCGGGCGCTCTCCAAGCGTGAAATCCAAAGCTAGAACAAGTTTACCTCGCTTTCATCGCCTTTTATCGCTTTTTTTATCTCTCCCTTTTTTTACCAGCTCTGCATCGCATATTCTCGGGGTATTGAATGGTGGCTTCCAGCATATATTGCGATCAGTGTCATGGGTGACAAGCGAGATAACCCATCTGCCATTTTCTTTTTTATAGTCTACAATGGTCATACGATAATCACCATTAGAGCAACTCGAACTCAGAATATGAAGCCTGCCACTTGAATCGGTTTGCGCATCATAACGCATATC
>PDSN01000227.1 GCA_002748505.1 Gammaproteobacteria bacterium
CGAATCAACGGACGCAAAATGGCAGCAAACTGAAGCCACAATTAAATCCGTCGCCGAGCTGGGCGAGTATATGTACGCCTACACCCTGGTCTACCCCGTTGCCGCGAGCACCGCAGTCAACGCAGCGGGAGAGCCTATTGTTGGCCCCATCGCGCACAACGTATTCGGCCTTACTTACCTGCCAAAAACCGGCCAGACCCTGAAGATTGAATACCTTAGGGAAGAACCGCTGATGTACAGAATTGTGCAGCCCTGGGGCGATTCAGACAAACCGGTTGCAGGTGTCTATACCTACGGACATGAAGTGGAATCCTTCGCCCCCTGCAACACTGAAGCGGCCTATTGGATCACCGGCCACGAAACCGTGTTGAATACACTAAAGGACGCCAGCCTCGCCAAAGCCGAGCAACTGCAAGCGCCCTACCAGGGCATTTATGCCGAAGTGAACCTGGCACTGCTACCCGCCGCGGAGGACGGCTTTGCCGCAGATTACGACGGGGTTGTGCAGGCGCTGGAAGTCAAAAAATGGCGCAAGGACATTCCCAAAACCTGTTTGAGGGCGATGCCGGAAGCCAAACCTGAACCTGCCCCGGCGGCGTATGATGAACACTCGTCCCGAAACAGCCTGGATTGGGAAGGCATTTACTACGGCGCAATACCCTGCGCCAGTTGCCCGCAAATAGACCGCTGGCTTGAGCTGAAGCAACAGGGTGATTCCACCGTCGTCGAGCTGGTCGATATCTATCGCGGCAGCGATGAGCTGGTGTCTGAACTGTCCGCTACCGCCCGCTGGACAGAAGATGGCGGCGCCATTGTGATCGCGGATAACACGGCCGCGCCGCTGCGGTTTATTGTTGGTGAAAGCGCGCTGCTGCAATACAACCAAGGCGAAGCACCGTTGGAGCAGTACCAACTGGGCAAGATGCTGCACTACAGCGACGGTGCTATGGACCTGTACACTGATCGCAGCCACCTGCTGAACATGCAGGGCAGCGGCGAGTTCAAGGCCATTGTGCATTACAAAGCCCCCGCCGAAAACGGCGCAAGATCCGCACAAATGCGGGTTGAGGTGGACTGCAAACAGAGAACTTACAGCATCGCGGAAACCACCGCCTACGCCGGCCGATTCGCCTCGGGAGCCTTGCTTACAACAGATACCCGCAAAACCAGCCACCCGCTTACAGACAAAACCGCACTGGCAGCGGCGGCCTCGGA
>PDSN01000228.1 GCA_002748505.1 Gammaproteobacteria bacterium
GTCGCGGCGGTTTTTAAGCGGGAGGCGATCATTTTGATGTCGGCACCGGAGATGGGGTCTTCGATTGCACCCGCGACGAAGCATACCACAGGTACGTTCTGGTCGAAAAATACCGGCACGGAAATGCCGCTGACCTCGTATTTTGTAACGGGGTTAATTGCGTCTAAGTGAACGTTTTGTCCGTACAGTTCTCGTTGATATTGCTCCGTTGCTTCATTGAGCATATCCAGATTCCAGGAATCCTTGATGCGCATGAGTTCTTGTGTCATGGCACGTTCCGCAGGGGTTTTTAAGGTGACCTCGTAACCGCGGGTGCGAATGCCGATGATGGATGCTCTGAGTTTTTGCTTGAGTTGTTCGTCCATGTGGCCGTGGGCTTCATGTCCTTCGTTCAACCAGTTTTCCATGGCGCGGGCGGGTTCCCAGGCCATAAAGCAAGCGCCGATCGGCGCGATGTTTGGCAGGCGCATACCCAGCTGAAGAGAGTGCAACACGGGGTTGTAGCGGCCGTACTGAGCCAGCAACATCACGTGCTTGCGGGAGCGCCCGGTAACGGCAAATCCGATGTCGTAATCCAGGTTTAAGTCTTGATAGAGGTGCTCAAGCGTTGGGCGCGCGTAATCGAGCACGGGAAACTGTGCGAAGGCCGCATTGCCCGCGGCAATCATCGACGGCCCCAGACGATAGGTTTTGGTTTTAGGGTGTTGCACCAGAAAGCCGTAGGTGGCCATGGTGCTTAAAATGGCGTGGCAAGTCGCCTTGTTCAGGCTTAAGCGGCGCGTCATTTCGGTCAACCCGAAGGATTTTTCGGGGTGGGACATCAGCAAATCAACGATGGCCAGGGCGCGCGCCGTGGGTTGCGAAAAGAGCGCCATGGCTCGGTTCCTCGGTACGGATAGCTATACCGGGGAATGCTAGCAATCGGTCTGCTAAATACAAATAAAATCCGTAGAAAAGTAGAAAAACCACGCTTGAGCTGTGCAATCTGCGGCGAGGCCGGCATGGGCGAGCCGTCTGGCCGCGTAAGTGTTAGCTGCCCACACGCACTGCCAGCACATCACATTTCGTGCCGTGCAGGACACCGTTTGCAGTGGAGCCCAGCAGCAAGGCCAGGCCGAAACGGCCGTGGCAGCCCATGACCACGAGATCGGCGTCGATGGTGTCGGCCAGGGCGTGGATCTCTGTTTCCGGCCTGCCCAATACGACGTGCTGA
>PDSN01000069.1 GCA_002748505.1 Gammaproteobacteria bacterium
TGCCATGCGTGGCAACGTGGTCGACATGGCCGTGGGTATTATCATCGGTGGCGCGTTTGGCACCATTGTCAAAAGTCTCGTGTCGGACGTTATCATGCCGCCTGTCGGTATGCTCCTGGGTGGGGTGGACTTTACCGATTTGTTTGTGACCCTGAAAGAAGGCTCGACCGCTGGCCCCTACGCCACTCTGGAAGCCGCTCAGGCCGCGGGTGCGGTGACCATCAACTACGGTGTATTCGCTAACGCAGTGATCAGTTTCCTGATTGTTGCCTTCGCCGTATTTTTGCTGATTAAGGGCATTAACAGCCTGAAACGCGAGCAGGAAGAGGAAGAAAAAGCGCCAGACACCAAAGAATGTACCTACTGCTGCAGCTCGATTCCCATCAAAGCGACCCGCTGCCCCAGCTGTACCGCAGAACTGGATTCCGCAGGCGCTTAATACGCTCAAATGTAAAACAAAAAAAGCTGGGCATGCCCAGCTTTTTTTATGCCTGTTTTTTCCTCAACGATAGCTGACAAATTCCTCTGCCGCCACTCGCACTTTAGCGTAGCTGGCACTGGCGTCATCGCGGTGGCGCTCACCTAAGGTGCAAATGACAGTTGCGGTCAGCGCTTGCTCGGCAAGCCCCAGCACCTGGTCGTAAGCCGCAGGCACAAATCCACCCATAGGGCAGGCATCCACACCCTCAAGCGCAGCGGCGGTAATAAAATGCCCCAGGGCAATAAAGGTCTGCTGCTTAGACCAGCTCAGCAGTTGCTCCGCATTAAAACTATGCAGTGTGCCGCCGATGCTTTCTTCCATCGCCGCTAACTGCTGTGCCGACAACTCAGGCCGCGCCGCCTTCACCCTCGCCATATGCTGTGCCAGCAATGTTGCCGCACTGGCGGTGGATGTAGCAAACACCGCAAGATGAGAGCTGTCGCGCACTTTATCCTGCCCAAAAGAGTGTTCCAGCAATTGCTCGCGCAAGTTTTTGTCTTTAACAATCAATAAACGATAAGGCTGCACCCCATAAGAGGATGGCGCTAAACGCGCAGCCTCGACAAGGCGTTCTATAAGCGCTTGCTCCAGTTCCGTCTCGGCAAATTGGCGCACGGCATAACGCCAGTTAAGGGCTTTTAAGTAATCCATAGCTCTTTCTCAGGGTATTTTTGTCAGTTGATAAGTGGTGGAGCTATCCATGGGCTGACCTTGAATATCCAGTAATTCCAGGGCATCTTCAGTCACTAAAAAGCGGTAGTGGGCGAGCATCAGCGCGCCACCGTCTTTTTCCCATTGCAGATCACCCGTGTAAAACTGCGGATCGCCGGGTTGCCCGACAATACGCTCGACAAGTTCGTAACCATCGCCGGACAAAGAAACCTGCAGCGCCACAGGCTCACAACCTGCACAGGACACGGTGCCCTTGTAGTCGCCTTCCCAATCGAGACTATTGCGCGCATTGTGACGAAGATCCGGCACCCGTACCTCGCTGGTGACTCTTGAGACCTGATCGCCCCAGATAATCCAAACCAGCGCTAAAATTGCAACACTCAGCAGTAAGTTGGTGATGGTTTTCATACTCTGTCCACGGTAATTGACAACGCCCGCATTCTATACCGGCGCCTTGCTGAAGACAAAGCCAGCGTTTTTATGCCTTGGCTGCGTGGCACAGGCTTGCGCGGCAAACGAGCGATAGCGCTACTTCGCAGCAACTTTCTCAGGGTTGGCCAGCCATTCACGCCCCTTGAGCATGGCCTTCCAATACACCGGCGGCAGCAGCCTTTCTTTCAAAAACCACGCTGTGCGACTGGGTTTAGTGCCATCGATCAGCCACTTGGGAAAACTCGGCAACAGCGTGCCCCCATAGCCAAACTCCGCCAGGACAATTTTACCGCGCTCCACCGTGAGCGGGCAGGAACCATAGCCATTGTATTGCGTCACCGGCGCACCGCCGTTGATATCGGCAACAATATTATCCGCCACCACCGGTGCCTGCATACGCGCAGCGGCAGCGGTTTTGGCGTTGGGTGCATTCATGGCGTCACCGAGTGACCAGATATTGTCAAAATGCCTGTGGCGCAGGGTAAACTGATCCACATCCACCCAACCGGCTCCGTCGGCCAGAGGTGACACACGAATAAAGTCTGGCGCCATCTGCGGCGGCACCACATGAATCATATCGAATTCCGTAGTGTACTCACTGGGCTCTGCATCGGGCTTGTCAACGCGGAAAGTCGCCGTTTTTGCCTGGCCATCAATTGCCACAAGGTTATTAAAAAAATTCAGCGTCGCACCGTATTTCTGCATATAGGACTCAAGTGCAGGCACGTAATCAGGCACCCCGAACAGCACACCAGCGGCGTTCATAAACTGAATGTCGATTTGCTGGATACGACCTTGTTTAAACCAATAATCTCCTGAAAGATACAAGGCTTTTTGCGGCGCACCGGCGCACTTAATCGGCATGGGCGGCTGGGTAAAAATGGCCTTACCGCCGCGCAGGTTTTGCACCAGCTCCCAGGTATAGGGCGCTAAATCATAGCGGTAATTGGAGGTAACACCGTTGCGCCCCAGGGTATCGGCCAAACCTTCAATACCGTTCCAGTTCAGCTTAATGCCTGGGCAGACAATCAAACGTTCGTATTTCACCACCCGACAGCCATCTAAAATAACCGCATTGTTGGCCGGTTCAAACGCAGCGACCGCAGCTTTAATCCATTTCACACCTCTGGGAATTAAACTGCCCATGGTTTTTGCGGTGCTCGTCGCATCAAAAATACCAGCACCAACCATGGTCCAGCCCGGCTGATAGTAGTGAATGTCTGCGGGGTCAATCACCGCAATATCCAGATCTTCCTTGCGCGCTCGCAGCGACGACGCCACCGCAATACCCCCTGCGCCCGCACCGATAATAAGCACGTCGAATTTGGCATCACCGGTTTCGGTGGGCGTTTTACCGCCATTGACGATGCGCCGCACCACACCGGACATATCGTAACCCGCCGCTTTGGTGGCCGCGAGAATATCCGCCGGTGCCAGTTTGCTTGCCTGGGACAGAGACCACAAAGTTGCGCAGCGTGTACCACTGCGACAATAGGCTAATATCGGCCCTGGCAATTCGTCCAGGGATTTCCCAAACAACACCGCATCTTCATCACTGACCATACCGCTGGTCACCGGTTGATAGCGCGCTTCCAGGCCAGCAGCTTTCGCTGCGGCTTCTATTTCGTCGAAACCGGGCTGATCTGCGCCCTCGCCATCGGGCCTGTTGCACACCAGTGAGCGAAATCCCAAATCGGCTAATGGCGCCAAATCCGCAGGGCTAAGCTGTGGGCTGACCGATACCTGATCACTGATTTTCCTGATATCCAAGGTGCGCTCTCCTATTCCGACTAAAACCTGTACTCTGAAAACGCTGATTGATGCGGTATCACCGCATCGATCAGAATTGCCTTAAGTTTGCCCCCTTGTGGCCTGCGAATCAATTACCCGTCGCAACTATCGTCGACGAAAAGACCGTAAAAAAAACCTTGAAACCTGACTGAGTGACCCCCATGTTTTGTAATGAGGGAAATGCTCGATGAGGTTTTCCTCACATTATCGCTTACTTAAGGAGGATAGTATTATGCGTCATTCAATTGATTTTTCACCCCTTTATCGTCACGCCATCGGCTTTGATCGTATGGCTTCCATGTTGGATTCCGTCAATGCGGAGAAAGCTGCGTCCTACCCGCCCTATAACGTGGAGCGCGTGGAGGAGAACCGTTATCGTATTACCATGGCTGTGGCCGGCTTTAGCGAAGATCAGCTGAGCATCACCACAGGACACAACACCCTGTTGATTAGCGGCCAGCAAATTGCTGAGGAAGACGACACCGAATACCTCTACCAGGGTATCGCAGCGCGCAATTTTGAGCGCAAATTCCAACTGGCCGAGCACGTCAAGGTGACTTCTGCCCGCTTGGAAAATGGTTTGCTGCACGTGGAGCTTGAGCGCGAAATTCCCGAGTCACTGCGCCCCAGAACCATTGCTATTAACTCCAAAGCCAACAAAGGCGAGTTGCTGGAGCAGGAGCAGGTCGATTAACACCAGAGCGAAGCGGGCCACCTGACGGGTGGCCTGTTTTTTTGTTCCGTCCTTTGTTCTAATTCTGCACCACTGGCAGTGGAAATTTTTCGCGCTGATACAGCGTGACGCCGCCGACCAGGGTCCGGTCAACTTTCATTTTGCGCAGTTTTTTCTCTCCGGCGTCCAGTAAGTTGCCATTTAGAATTATCATATCCGCCGCTTTGCCCGGCTCTAAAGAGCCAATGTTTTCCTCTTGAAACACCTGCCAGGCGGCATCGATGGTCAACGCCCGCAGCGCCTGCATCATATCGACGCGCTGCGCTTTGCCCAGTATTTTGCCCGAACGGGTTTTCCGATAAACCGTGCTCCAAAGCGCCTGCAAGGGTCGCATCGGCACTACCGGTGAATCCAGGTGTACACTGTATTTTAAGCCCAGGGACTGTGCACTGGCGGCGGGACTGATATTTTCAGCGCGCCGCTCACCGAGAAACACATCGCGATGACGATCTCCCCAAAACCAGGTGTGTGCGGAAAAGAAACTCGGCGTCACCCCAAGCTCCTGCATGGCTTGCAATTGATCTTCCCGGCTCATTTGCGCGTGAATTAAAATCAGACGCGGATCGTCCACTGGATATTCGCGCTGCGCCGCTTTAAAAGCGCGTAAAATATCGTCGATGGCCGCATCGCCATTACCGTGAATCGCCATTTGGTAGCCCTTTTTATGCAGCGCGGTGACCCGTTCTTGTAACTCTGCAAAAGGCATCAGAGGCCAACCGCGAAACAACTCTGTACTGCCATCAACACCCCCTTGCTCACCGTGACGTGGCGGCGGTGGCGTGTGATAGGGCTCACTCAAATAGCCCGTGTACGCTTGAATACTGCCGTCCGCCATCAGCTTGACAGCGCCTGCTATGAAACGGCCATTGCTCTGGCGTTGTTGTTGATAGTCACCCTGTAACAAACGTTTTTCCCAATCGTCATAAAAAGGAAAATACACCAATCGCAAGGGGATAATCCCCAGGCGACTCATCACCCTGAAGGCTGCGACCTGGCGCGGAGCAACTGCACCGGCCTGTGCGGTGGTAACCCCATGGGACAAATAATCCTCCACCGCGGCATTGGTCATGGTCAATATCTGCCGCACACTAAAATCCATGGCGATGTTTTGCAGAGTAAGTCGCGCGGTTTCCTCCAAAAAGCCATTGGGTTCGCCACTTTCATCGCGGCCGATATAACCGCCCTCCGGGTCTGGCGTATCGCGGTGAATGTTCGCTAATTTCAGAGCGACGGAATTGCCCACCAGCATATGCCCGGAAACGTGCATGATAACAACGGGCACATCGAGACTGATGGCGTCCAGCTCGACGCGGGTGGGATGGCGGTTTTCAAGCAGCAGGGTATCGTCGTAGCCAAAACCGAACAGCAAGCCCTTACCGCCCTGTTTTTTTAACGCCTTGCGCAAACGGCTTTGCAGTTTCTCAATACTGGTCACCCTGCCCACTGGCGGCGCGGTCAGGTCTGCACCGATACTGGCAATGCCGGTACCGGGAAAATGGCCGTGAGCATCAATAAACCCAGGTAACAGAGTGCGCCCCTGCAGCTGGATAAGCTCAGTCTCATGGTCCACGTGCGCCAGCACCTCGGCATCACTGCCGACCAGAGCAATACGCCCGTGCTTTACCCAAACCGCCTCGGCGATGCGGTTGTTTTGATCCATGGTAAGCACCTGGCCGCCAAGAAAGGCCTGAGACGCCGGCGGCGTTGGTTCTTTGTAGGCAATATAGGCCAACAGCGCCAGGCCAGCCAGTAAAAACAGGCCGACCAAAACAATGTTTTTCCATACAGAACTCACGGAGAAAGGCATCCTTTACGGGCTTTTTTAGCGCCCAGCTACACAGCGACGGTGAACCACGTTAAAGATAAAGCGGTTTACTGGCAAACGCTTATCGCGTAATTTCTGCCTAGCCCGGATGTTTTGCCGGTAAATGGAATTTTCGGACAAAAGGACAAAGAAGGTTGTTCAAACATCATGAAAAGCGTAGCGGTAGCTACGGTTTGAAT
>PDSN01000070.1 GCA_002748505.1 Gammaproteobacteria bacterium
ACCCTGGTGCAACGGGATATTCGCGATCTGACCCACATCGATCATCCGGATTTAATGGGCAAGTTGCTCAAGCTCACCGCTTTTTATGCCGGTAAACTGATCAACCTCACCGAATTGGGGAGCAAACTGGGGCTGGATCGGTTGACCATCAAAAAATACATGGCTCTGTTGGAGCAATTATTTCTGGTGGAACAATTGCCCGCCTGGCATTCCAATGAATACAAACGGTTGGTGAAGACGCCCAAACTGCATTCCGTCGATACTGGCCTGATGTGCGCCGTGCGCGGCCTCAACCGGGACCTTCTGCTCAAACAACCAGGGGATTTTGGCTTATTGCTGGAATCCTTCGTCTATAACGAATTGCGCAAGCAAGCGGTTTGGGTGGACGAACCACTGAGTTTTTACCACTACCGGGATAAGGACAAAGTAGAGGTTGACGTGATCATCGAGAACGCCATGGGAGACTGCTTCGCCATCGAGGTCAAGGCGGCGGCGACCTTAAGTTCGAAGGATTTTACCGGACTGAAACGGTTTCAATCCGTGGCTGGCGATCGCTTCAGGATCGGCATTCTGCTCTATGACGGCGATCACACGACAGCCTTTGGTGACCACCTTTATGCGGTACCGCTGGGAGCCCTATGGTCATGACGTCAAAAAGGGGACGTCAAAAAGGGGACGTCAAAAAGGGGACGTCAAAAAGGGGACGTCAAAAAGGGGACGGAGGGATTAAAAAAACAAAAAGGGCGAAACAAAAAGGGGACGGAGGGATTAAAAAATGATCAATCGGCTGCCGTCAGCCTTCCTCCTTCCGCGAAAAAAAGCGCCCGAAGGGATCAAGCCACCGCCGTCGCCTTTAACTTGCCATAAACTGCTGCACCCCTTCAAAAAACATCTGCACAGATAAGATCACCAGAATCATGCCCATCAGCCGCTCCATCGCGGTGAGGCCTCGGTTGCCCAGCAGCTTGAGCAGCAGTGGTGCGCACATCAACACCACGGCGGTGCAGGCCCAGGCGCCGAACAGGGCGAGGCTCCATTTCATCATATGGTCGCTTTCGCCACTGACCATCAGCATGGTTATTGCCAAACTCGATGGGCCCGCCACGGCGGGGATGGCGAGTGGTACGACAAAGGGTTCGCCGTCGGGCAGGTCGCCCATCAGGCCGTAAGGCGATGGAAAGATCATGCGCACGGCGATCAAAAACAGGATGATCGCGCCGCCGATACCGATGGCTGCCTGTTTTACGCCGAGGGCGTGAAGCATGGGTTCGCCAAAAAACAGGAAGATGAACAGTGCCACCAGGGCGATAAGCAATTCACGAAAGATCACCCAAAAACGGCGTCTGCCTTTTACATCTTTGAGCACAGCCAGAAACAGTGGCACGTTGCCGAATGGGTCCATCACTAAAAACAGCGTAATGAAGGCTGAAAAAACGTCCATAGCGTCTCACCGGTAAGAATATGTCGAAAAAAAAGAAGGGGTGCGGGTGCTACCCCGAAGGCGCGCGGATTATAGGGCGTTCACCTTGTTTAGGCTAGCTGGCGCAGAGACATTTTTGGCGTTTTGTTCGGTTTTGTGAGAGTAATCACAAAATCTGGTTTTTTTTCAGGTGCTAAGCCAGGTTTTAGATAGTAGTAAACGATCACCCGCAAAGACTCTGCCGATAAATTCGGCCTTAGCTGGCACAACGCCCACTCCTGCGGGTGTGCCCGTCATAATGATGTCGCCGTCGCACAGCCGAGTGTAGCGGCTGAGTTCATGCAAGATGGCATGTGGTTTGTACAGCATCAGCCCTACGCCACCTTGTTGGGTCAGCTTGCCGTCAATATACAGGCTGAGGCTTAAGCTGTCGACACGTTCGGGCAGGCTCACAAAATCTGAAAACAGCGCCGCGCCGTCAAAGGCCTTGGCGCGCTCCCACGGCAGCCCTTTGGCCTTGAGAGTGGATTGCAGCTCGCGTTTGGTTAAATCGAGCCCAAAGCCCACGCCCGCCAGTGCACCATTGGCTACCACAAAGGCCAGCTCGCCTTCGTAATGCAGTGGTTGGTCCAGTGTCGAGTGCAGGATGTTTGAAATAGCCGAGGGAGGTTTGTTAAATACCACCATATCTTCTGGCATTTCATTTCCCAGCTCCTCGATGTGCGCCACATAATTGCGGCCAATGCAGACAATTTTGCTGGGCGTAAAGGGGGTGTTGTTAAGAGTAAGATGGAGGTCGTCAGTCATGGCGTTGTCATTGCTTAGCGGGCTATTGGCGGCGCGTTTAGCATAACCGTTCTACGGCAGTTTTTCGAGGGCGCCCTCGGAGCGCATTGGCATCGTTTGGATACTATACTGTCCACTGTTGGCCATATAGCCTGCAAATGGGTGTCGCTGTATCTTTTTTGGAGCGAAATATACGACTGACGATACCGAAGTAACAGCCTGATACGACAATTCCTTAACCCGGATGTTTCACCAGTAAATGGAGTTTTCGGGAAAATTTCTTCGGGAAAGTGTTAACGGTAGCCCCGCAGGGGTGAGGCGCATGGACGCGCCGAATAAAAAGGACAAAGAAGGTTGCTCAAACATCGTGAAAACCTTAGCTACCGCTGCGGTTTGAATGATTTTGGGCAAGATTCGAAGTCATTTTTTTTCGAAATAGGCACAGTTTGTACATTGGCTTTGTTGCTATTCATCACATAACTCATTGATATTAAACAAATAATAGTAAATTGGCCGCCGTACTGGTGAAATATCCGGGTTAGCCCCGCAGAAGCTTGTTACCACCTCGATGGCAAATACTGAGTGAAGTACAAAGGCATTACGATGTTGGTTTGTTCCAGCGCAGAAGAGCCTTGCGTGCCGGTTAACTTGAATGTTTTACGCGGTGCGTACTTGTCGATGTAGGATGCCAGCGATTTGGCTCGTGTGCGTTTGCTGCTTTTTACTTCGACTGGGACAATATCGCCTTCATCCGTTGTAAGGATAAACTCAATTTCAGCTCGGGCGTTATTCCATGAGTAGCTCGGGTCAAGACCGATGGCGCTGAGCTCTTGCTGCACGAAATTTTCGGCAACGTAACCCTTGTATTCGTAATTTTGCTGTTTGATCTCGTTATAGCCAGTGCCCAGCATGTGGTTTAGAAGGCCGACATCAAATAAGAACAGCTTTACCATATTGTCTTTTTTATAAGCGGCTAGAGGGGATTTCGGACGCCCCTCAATGGGATAATTCGCCAAGGCCAGGCGGCAACACTTCAACCAGTGGATAGCGGTTTCAAAATCCCTGTAGCGAGCTTTACGCCCATGTACATTCTTAAACTTAAAGCGCTTAACGGACTCGTCGGTAACGAGCGATAGCTGTGCTGGAATGCTGTTGAATACCGATTCAATCAGCGTTGCATCGACCTTACCTGCGTATTTGCCAAAATCGCGACGATAACCTTCGACCAGATCGGCATGAATTTTAGATACCTTATCAACCCGTTTCAGAATGCTTAAGTCTCTATATTGATACCAGGCGGCAACCGCTTCGGGCATGCCTCCGGTAAAAAAATAGTCCGTTAGTTTGCCCATTAATTTACTGTGCGCCGCTGCGGAGTTTGCCTGGGTATCAAACGCTTTGATCAGGGTCTGCTCCCCTGAAGCATAAATAAACTCCTGGAAGGTGAATGGGCGCAAGTTGTACTGTTCAACCTTGCCAACAGGGAACGCATTCAATAAACCAATGTTTGAGCCACTGGCCGCGACAAAATATGATGGTGCTTTTTCGGAAAAGTACTTCAGTGAGGTAACGGCGCGTTCGCACTCGCCAATCTCATCCAAGATCAACAGGTCTGTTTCTGGATTGAACACCTGGTTGGTGAGTAGTTCAATGTTCATCAGCAGTTCGTCTGGGGAAAGCGAGCCATCGAATGCTTCTTTGTAAGCAGGATTCTCCAGAAAGTCGATACGAAGGGTGTTGGCGAATGTGCTGCCAAATAATTCTTGCAGCAGGAATGTTTTACCCGTTTGCCTCGCGCCATCGATCAATAAGGGCTTGCGCACGGCTTGGTTTTTCCATGCGACCAATGCGTTGAGTAAAGAGCGCTGCATCGTCTGATCCTGCCCAGCAAGGTAGTTAACTGGCTGACATGATAACCCAGGATACACTTTTATGCGCGTAAAAGTGTTAAAGTTGACACTTTTATGCGCATAAAAGTGCTATCTGTAGCTCCATATATACACTATCAGCCTCGATGGCGCGCTATCCTAGGGCAATTGGGGCGGCATGGTAATCTCCGCATTGAGCCTGCCTGCCAATGGTAGATGCCTTGTGAGGCGAGCCATAACGGTCAGGGCAGGCTTTTCAGCAGGGAATACGGGGCTTTTTAGGCTCTACTGGACGGGTGCAAAGCCTATTCGATGTTTTGCACCTGCTCACGCATTTGCTCGATAAGCACTTTCAGCTCCACCGCACTGTGGGTGACGCTTGATGCGGTGGCCTTGGCGGACAGGGTGTTGGCTTCGCGGTTGAGTTCCTGCATCAGGAAGTCCAGGCGTCTGCCGCAGGGGGTGTTTTGCGACAAGCTTTGTCTGACCTGCGCGATATGGGCATCGAGGCGATCCAGCTCTTCATCCGCATCGGATTTTTGCGCCAGATACAGCAGCTCCTGTTCCAGGCGGTCCTGATTGAGGTCGACGTCAAGTTCCGCCAGTTTGTTTTGCAGGCGCTCACGTTGCAGTTGTTTGAGAGTTGGCAGCGCTTTGCGCACCGCTGTAAGTTCCTGCTCTATCGCACAAAGCCGCTGTTCGATCAGTGCCGCGAGGGTCGCGCCCTCTCGTTCTCGGTTTTCGAGAAAGCTGCTAAGCGCCTCGTTCATCAATTGTGTGGCCTGTTCAATGAGACCGTCTTGTTCGGGGTCTGTGCTGTTGCAAACGCCGGGGAAGGCCAAAATATCCAGGGTCGTGGCCGGGCGCAGGCTGTGGGCGCGGGTGTTGACCAGATCGCACAGTTGCAAGACCTGCGCAAGACGCGACTGATTGAGGCTGAGCTCACCTGCTTCTTCAGCCTGGCCGCGCAGCGTTAAGTTGCAGTCGATCTTACCGCGGCTGATGCGCTGCTTCAGGATTTCACGCAGCACTGGTTCAAGCTGGTTGAGCGTGTTCGGTAGTTTGAACTGGCAGTCGAGATAGCGGTGATTGACCGAGCGCAACTCCAATACCAAAGTGCCGTATTTAGTCAGGCGGGTGGCGCGGGCAAAAGCGGTCATACTGGCGGGCATGGTGAACTCGTGTTGTTGTAAATTGTGCCCGCAGTTTAGCAGCTTTGCCCGACAATGGCTTGTGAGCGCGCAGGCATCGAACAATAACTGCTACAATTACGGCCGTTTTGTTTTATAGACCCACAAGCAGAGGTGATTTATGACGCGACCATCGGGACGTGAGCCAAACCAACTGCGCGATATTCGTATTGTGCGCCATTTTACCCGCCATGCCGAAGGTTCGGTGTTGGTGAGTTTTGGTGATACACAGGTGATTTGTACGGCCTCGGTGGAGCAGGGTGTGCCGCGTTTTATGCGCGGTGAGGGGCGCGGCTGGATCACTGCCGAATACGGCATGTTGCCGCGCTCAACCGGTACGCGTATGGGCCGTGAAGCAGCGCGCGGTAAGCAGGGCGGACGCACGGTGGAGATTCAGCGCTTGATTGGTCGTTCACTGCGCGCAGCGGTTGATATGCAGCTTCTGGGTGAGAACACGATCACCATCGATTGTGATGTAATTCAGGCTGATGGCGGTACGCGAACAGCCGCCATTACCGGCGCTTGCGTGGCCCTGGTCGATGCACTGAATTACTTGCAGCGCAAAAGCTTATTAAAACAAGACCCGCTAAAGCAGATGATCGCGGCGGTGTCGGTGGGTGTGTACAAGGGCGAGCCGGTTCTGGATTTGGATTACCCTGAGGATTCCGTAGCCGACACCGATATGAACGTGATTATGGGGGAAGAAGGCGGTTTTATTGAGGTGCAGGGCACTGCAGAGGGTGCACCCTTTGCCAGGGAAGAGCTGAACAGCTTACTCGATTTAGCCAGCGATGGTGTCGCCCAGCTAATCGCCGCACAGAAAGCGGCGCTGGCGCAGGGCTAGC
>PDSN01000071.1 GCA_002748505.1 Gammaproteobacteria bacterium
ATTGCCTCACGACCGTGCTTGCGGTTGATAAAATTATCCACCATACCGGACTGCAAAGGCCCGGGCCGAAACAGCGCGACCAATGCGATAATATCTTCGAAACAATCCGGTTGCAGGCGTTTGATCAAATCCTTCATACCGTGGGATTCAAGCTGAAATACTGCGGTGGTTTTCGCAGACTGCAATAAGTCAAAACTGGCTTTATCATTAAGTGGTATCAGGCTGATATCCAGCGCCTGCTCACCTAATTCACACTGGCGCTGATTGATCATTTTCAGCGCCCAATCAATAATAGTCAGGGTGCGCAAGCCGAGGAAGTCAAATTTAACCAGCCCCGCATCTTCCACATCGCCTTTATCGTATTGGGTCACCAGACCCTGGCCGTGCTCATCGCAATACAGCGGCGAAAAGTCGGTAAGTTTGGAGGGCGCGATAACAACGCCACCAGCGTGTTTACCCACGTTTCGGGTAATGCCTTCAAGCTGCAAAGCCATTTCCCAGATTTCCTGAGCCTGGGAATCCTCTTGTAGAAACTCCGCCAGTTGCGGCTCTTCCTCTACCGCCTGCTGCAAGGTCATGCCTACAGCAAAGGGAATCAGTTTTGATAGTTTATCCGCCAGTCCGTAAGACTTCCCCTGCACCCGCGCGACATCGCGCACCACCGCTTTTGCGGCCATGGTGCCGAAAGTAATAATCTGCGACACTGCGTCGCGCCCGTAGGTTTCGGCCACGTAGTCGATCACCTGGTCGCGTTTTTCCATGCAGAAATCCACGTCGAAATCCGGCATGGAAACCCGCTCGGGGTTTAGAAACCGCTCAAACAGTAAATCGTATTCCAGCGGATCGAGATCGGTAATCTCAAGCGCATAGGCCACCAGCGAGCCAGCGCCGGAACCACGCCCTGGTCCCACCGGAATATCCTGCTGCTTCGCCCAGCGAATAAAGTCCATCACGATTAAAAAGTAACCGGGAAAACCCATTTGAATAATGGTGTTCAGCTCAAAATCCAAACGCTCGCGGTAGATGGTTTGTTTTTCGGCAAAGTCCGGCGCACTGCTGTCGTAAAGCACAGCGAGCCTGGCATCCAGCCCCTCGTGGGAAAGCTTGCGAAAAAAATCATCCATGGTCATGCCTTTGGGCACGGGATAATTCGGCAAGTACGGCTTGCCCAGTTCCAGGGTCACCGCGCAGCGCCTGGCAATTTCAACACTGTTCGCCAGCGCCTCTGGCACATCGCTGAACAACTCCTGCATTTCCTGCTCAGAGCGCAGATACTGTTGCTCAGTGTGAATGCGGGAACGGCGCGGATCATCGAGGGTAACACCATCGTGAATACACACTCGCGCTTCGTGTGCTTCAAATTCATCGGCTTTTAAAAAACGCACATCATTGGTGGCCACCACTGGACAGTTAAGCTGCCCCGCAAGTGCCACCGCGCCGTGTAAATGCCGCTCATCGCCGGCGCGACCGCAGCGGTGCAATTCCAGATAGAAGCGATCGGGAAAAACCCTCATCCAATACTGGGCGCGCTCGCGGGCAAGTGCCGGCTTGTCGGATAAAACAGCCTGCCCTACATCACCGCTGGCACCGCAGGACAGCGCTATCAAACCCTCGGCCCGCGCGCTGATCCAGTCTCTCTCGATCTGCGGTTCACCCAGCACCTGCCCCTGGGTATAGGACAGTGAAATCAGCTCCGTCAGATTGCGGTAGCCCCGCTCATTCATTGCCAACAGGCATAACAGGGACGTGTGCTCCGCGTCATCCGCATCGCGCACACAGACATCCGCCCCAAAAATCGGCTGCACACCCGCGCTGTGAGCTGCTTTGTAGGCCTTAATCAGCCCGAAGAAATTGGTGTGATCGGTAATCCCCACCGCCGGCATGCCCAGCTTCGCAATCTGTTTCATCAGCGGTTTGACCCGCACCAGACCGTCGATCAGGGAGTATTCGGTATGGAGTCTTAAATGTACGAATGCAGTCATGGGCGTATTCTACAAAGGGCGCAGCAAAGGCGATACATTACAGTAAAAGCTCGCGCACCGGGGCAAAACTTTTGCGATGAGCTGGACAGGGGCCCAGCTTGGCGAGCGCTTCGAAATGGGCCCTGGTGGGATAGGCTTTATGTCTTTCAAAACCGTAGCCGGGGTATTGTCTGGCGAGTTCAATCATCTCCTGATCGCGGGTCACCTTGGCAAGAATGGACGCTGCGGCGATGGCGGGAACGCGGGCATCGCCCTTGACGACGGCCTCGCTGGTATACCCCCACTGCGGCAGCCGATTACCATCAACCAAAACATGCACAGGCGCAATTGGCAAGGCTGCCACAGCGCGGTGCATGGCAAGCATACTGGCGTGAAGAATGTTTAACTCGTCAATCTCGGCAACGCTTGCCCTTGCAATTGCAAAGGCTATCGCCTGGTTTTTGATTTGCTCGGCCAGCGCCTCGCGGCGTTTTTTGCTGAGTTTTTTTGAGTCGTCTAAACCGGCAATGGGATTGTCCGGGTCTAAAATAACCGCGGCCGCGACGACATCGCCCGCCAGTGGGCCTCGCCCCGCTTCATCCACACCGGCGATGCCCGGTCTGTCCGCACCCGGAAAAGGCTCAAGCACCGCTGTTGACCAAGTCAATCAAGGCGGTGGCGGCGCGCTGCCCGGCGTTTTGGCGAAGACGCAGGTGTATGTCATTAAACGCTTCGCGCTGCACATCAGCCCCTTGGCCGTTCAATAAAGGGTTCAACTGGGCTACGATATTGTCCGTATTGGCCTCACCTTGCAGGCACTCCGGCACCAGAGCTTTATCTGCCAAAATATTGGGCAAACCCGCAAAGGGCGAGCGCACCATTCGCGAAATAATCAGCCAGGATAAAGCCCCCATTTTGTAGGCGATGACCATCGGCTTTTTTAACAGCAATGCTTCCAGAGTCGCAGTACCCGAGGCCAGCAACACAGCATCGGCAGCACTCATCACCGTGCGGGACTGTCCATCAATAACAGTGACTGGCAAATCATCGGGCAACAGCGCCTGTATTTGCGCCCTGCGCGCTGCATTTGCGGCGGGTAAAAGCAATTGCAGCTCGGGGTTGGTTGCGAGCAAGACTTTTGCAACGTCAAAAAACAGGGGCGCAAGCAGTGCCACTTCAGCGCTGCGACTGCCGGGCAACAGGGCGAGGACTTTTGCGTCCGGCGCTACACCCAGGGTTTCTCTCGCTGCGGAGACAGAGACATTCAGGGGAATTTCATCGGCCAGTGGATGCCCCACGAAGCATACCGGCACCTCGTGCTGCCGGTAAAATGCCGCTTCAAAAGGGAACAAGGTCAGCATTAAATCCACCGCGCGCTTTATCTTTTTGATACGTCCCTGACGCCACGCCCACACCGAGGGGCTGACCAAGTGCGCCGTTTTCACGCCACATGCGCGCAGTTTTTGTTCCAGGTGCAGATTAAAATCCGGCGAGTCGATACCCACGAAAACATCCGGTGGCTTATCGCGAAAATGCTCAAAGACGGTTTTGCGTATATGCAATAATTCAGGCAAGCGTTGCAGTGGCTCGACCAGACCCATCACCGAAAGACGCTCCATAGGAAACAGGCTTTGCAGACCCTGCGCCTGCATCAATGGCCCGCCGATGCCTTCTACCCGTAAGTCAGGGCATTGCTCCCGCAGCGCCCGAATCAGCGCAGCACCTAAAATATCGCCAGAGGCTTCACCGGCGAGCAAACCAATATTCACTAGCGCACAATACCGCGCTGGGAGTTCTCCAGGGTGTGCACCAGCAGGTCTATCTCCGGCACATCACCCATGGTTTGTTTTAAGCGCTGCAAAGCCATGTCCAGGGTGAGCTGCTGACGGTACACAATTTTATAGGCGCGGCGAATACAACTGATGGCTTCAGCACTGAAACCGCGGCGGCGCAAGCCCTCAGCATTGATGGTTTTGGCCTGTGCGGGCACGCCGCTCACCGTGACATAGGCGGGCACATCTTTACCAATCGCCGTGCCCATACCGGAAAAGCTGTGCGCGCCGATATGGCAGAACTGGTGTACCAGAGTAAAGCCAGACAACACCGCCCAATCGCCCACGTGCACATGACCGGCCAGGCTGGCGTTATTAACCATAATGATATTACTGCCCAAAACGCTGTCATGGCCGATGTGCACATAGGCCATCAGTAAATTATTGTCGCCAATCACGGTTTCACCGCGATCCTGCACAGTGCCGCGATGGATGGTAACGCTCTCGCGAATCACGTTGTTATCGCCAATACGCAACCGGGTCTTTTCGCCTTTGTATTTGAGGTCGGGAGTGTCTTCACCGACAGTGGCAAAGGAGTAAACGTGATTGTTTGCACCCATTTGGGTAGGGCCTTTAATAACCACATGCGGCTCAATAATTGTGCCCGCACCGATTTCCACATCGTCGCCGATATAGCTCCACGGCCCTACGGTCACATCGTCCGCAAGGCAAGCACCGGGTTCGACAATAGCCTGGGGGTGTATCACCGATCAGCACACAAAATGGTCGCGGAGGCACAGCGTTCGCCATCGACATCGGCGCTGACCTCGAACTTCCAGATACCGCGGCGTTCGCCGACAATGGACGCGCGCAGCATCACCTGATCACCGGGCACACAGGGGCGCTTAAACCGCAGATTATCAGCGCCGACAAAATAGTAAATAGAGCCATCCGCGGGGGTTTTGTTAGCGGTTTTGAAACCCAGTATACCCGCCGCTTGCGCCATGGCCTCAAGCAGCAATACGCCGGGAAATACCGGTTTGTCGGTAAAGTGTCCGTTAAAAAACTCCTCATTAACAGAGAGATTTTTATACGCCACGATGGACTCACCCAGGTTAAGCTCGACCACGCGATCGACCAACAGAAAGGGATACCTGTGGGGTAGATATTGTTTAATTTCGTTAATATCCATCATGTTGGACTTTTCTCCCTCGATTGCAGTGCTTTTTCCAGCGCCTTCAAGCGTTGATTCATGGTTTCTAACTGATTAAAACGGACAGCGTTGCGACCCCAATCACGCATAGGCGCCAGTGCTGTACCCGATGCGTAGGACCCAGGCTCAGTGATGCTTTTGGTCACCCGGGCCTGACCTGTCAGGTGCACACCATCGCAGATTTCCAAATGGCCCGACACACCTACCATACCCGCAAGGGTACAGTTTTCGCCGATTATCGTACTGCCCGCCAGGCCCACACAACCCGCCAAGGCCGTGTTTTTACCAATGCGGCAATTGTGCGCGATATGTACCTGGTTGTCGATGATCACACCATCGGCAATCACCGTATCTTCCAGCGCGCCGCGATCAATGGTCACACTGGCACCGATATCAACCCGATTCCCAATGCGCACACTGCCAAGCTGACTGATTTTCACCCAACCCTCAGGCGAAGGCGCAAAACCAAAACCGTCGGCCCCAATCACCGTTTGGGCGTGTACGGTACACTGTTCGCCCAACTCCACACTGTGATAAAGCACCACATTGGGATGTAAGCGCGTACCCGCGCCGAGTTTTACGTTTTCGCCAACGACAACACCCGCGCCGAGCACAACCCCATCACCCAACACCGCACCTGCACCAACACTGACATTGGCGGCGATGCTCACATCGCTGCCCAAACAAGCTGAGGCGTGAATTTGCGCAGTGGGATGAATACCTGCGACAGGCACAGGCTGCGTGTCAAACAACTGTGTGGCTTCGGCAAAACTGGTGTAGGGTTTGGCAGACAGGAGACAGTCCGCCGCCGTGCGCTGCGCCAACTCCGGTGCGATAATCACCGCGCCGGCACAACTGTTTTTAAGCGCGGACAGGTATTTTTTGCTGGCGACAAAACTGAGCTGGTCAGGCTGCGCGCTGTCCAGGGACGCCAGCGAGCGCAGCTGACGCTCGCCGTCACCACGATAGTCCAGCCCTAAGGCACTGGCCAAAGATGCCAGCGTATACGCCATTACTTGGCCTTGTTCAGACGATCAGTTACTTTCGCGGTGATGTCATATCCCGCATCCGCCTGCATAACCGCTTCCTGGCGCA
>PDSN01000225.1 GCA_002748505.1 Gammaproteobacteria bacterium
TAGTCCCACCGCCACAGGCACACTCACGTCTTCGGATGTGGATGCTGATGCCACAGCCACATGGTCTGTGGACACAACGCCAACCGGTACCAATACGACCCAATACGGCACCATCAGCATTGACCCTGCAACAGGTCAGTGGACGTATACGCTGGATAACAGTCTTGCTGCCACGCAAGCCCTCAAGGAAGGCGAGCGTGTTGAACAGACCTTTACGGCCACAGTAACGGACGACAACGGGGCCACAGCTACCGAGACCATTACCGTTACCATCAACGGCACCAACGACGCACCCGTGGTTGATTCTGCTGCTGCGGCGGCGCAAGGGAGTGTCACAGAAGATGCTGCCGCCCATACCGCAACGGGTACGCTCACCTCGTCAGATGTGGATGCCAATGCCACGGAGGCATGGAGCATCAATGGCGATGGTTCGGGTACCTACGGCAGCATTGCCATTGACCCTGCCACAGGAACATGGACATATACCCTGGATAACAGTCTTGCTGCCACCCAGGGACTTACGAATGGTCAGGAAGTCACCGAGACCTTTACGGCCACAGTCACCGACGACAAGGGGGCCACAGATACGCAGGTGATTACGGTTACTGTTACCGGCACCAATGACGTGCCTGTGATTACAGCGGGTGGTACCACGACAGGCAGTGTGACAGAACTGGCGGATGGTCATGCTAATGAAAACACTATCAACCATACAGCCACAGGGACGTTGGACTTTACCGATGCGGATATTACTGACGCCCATCAGGTGAGTGCTAACAACCCGGCTGGTTATGTCGGTACCTTTACTCCGACGGTTGATACAGCAACCGGAGAGGTTACCTGGACGTTTACGGTTTCCGATGCAGATATTGACCATCTGGATGGAAATACCAGCCTGACCCAGACCTATACCATCACCCTGGATGACCAGCAGGGAGGGACAACCACCCAGGATGTCACCATCACCATAAACGGCACCAATGACGCACCCGTGATTGATTTGGATTCTGACGTGGGTGAGGGTGCCACAGGGTTTTCCGCGACATACACGGAAGATGATGCCCCCATCAGTATTGCGGATACAGATATGGATGTGGTGGATGTGGATACCCCGCATCTGGCTTCTGCCACCATTACCCTGACCAACCCGCAAGCAAATGATGTTTTGAGTACGAGCAATGTG
>PDSN01000229.1 GCA_002748505.1 Gammaproteobacteria bacterium
GCCACCGCGCCCTACGATGCCGCTGCGCAGATCGACCGGCAAACGCTGCTGCACTACGCCAAAGCCTGGATTAAAAAACACAGGAGTGCCCTCACATGATGCAGTGGTTGTGGCCCTGGCTGTTTGTGCTGCTGCCCTTGCCCATTCTGGTGCAGCGCTTTGTCAAACCCGCCCCGCGCGAAGAAACCGCCCTGCGCGCGCCCTTCTTTGAGCAGTGGCGCGCGATTTACGACAGCACTGACAGCCGTTTCTCTGCCAGTCAGTCAATGCTAAAAATCCTGTGGCGGTGGCTGATCTGGATTGCACTTGTATGCGCCTGCGCCCGGCCTGTGTGGGTGGGCGATGCGGTGGAGATAGAACGCTCTGGCCGCGATCTAATGCTCGCCGTCGATATTTCCGGCAGCATGCAGCAGCCAGACATGGTCATTAAGGGCCGCGCCCTGCAACGTATCGATGCGGTCAAATTAGTCGCCAGCGAGTTTATCAAAGCACGCAATGGCGACCGCCTGGGTTTGATTTTATTTGGCAGCAAGGCCTATGTGCAGTCGCCACTGAGTTTCGACACTAACACCGTATCGCGCTTTTTAAATGAAGCGCAAATTGGTTTTGCCGGTGAAAAAACCGCCATCGCCGATGCCATTGGTCTCGCGGTGAAACGCCTGCAGAACAAAAAAAGCCAGGATCGCGTGCTTATTTTATTGAGCGATGGCAGCGACACCGCCAGTACCGTGGATTTAATGCAGGCGGCCAAACAGGCGCAGCAGTTGGGCATTCGCATTTACACCATTGGTGTGGGCGCCGACAGTATGGTTCGCCCCGGAATTTTGGGTTCACGCTTTGGTTCGCGAACCTTAAATCCATCCATAGACCTCGACGAAGAAAGCCTGCAGGAAATCGCCAACCTTACCGGTGGCCGTTATTTTCGCGCGAAAAACCCACAGGAATTAGCGGCTATTTATCAATTGCTCGATAAGCTGGAGCCGGTACAAAAAGACAGCGCCAGCTATAGACCGCAGCGCTCTCTGGTTTATGTCCCAGCCTTGATCGCGCTGCTGCTCAGTTTCGTGCTTGCACTTTCCCACGGCAATGTAACATCTGTATTCAAGAGGGAGCACACGGGTGTCTAGTTTACTTCCCCTGCACTGGGCTCGCCCTGAAGCCCTGTTACTA
>PDSN01000230.1 GCA_002748505.1 Gammaproteobacteria bacterium
CTATTAACTGCTGTGACAAAACCGCTGGTATCACAATCACCGGTTGCCGTTGGACACGTACCCCCGTTTTGCGTACCGGCATCGCCGCCGTTAGTGCTGCTGTCGGGGTTATACCAGCTGTATTCATTGTCCTTATCATGCAAACCGTTATCGTCGGTTTTAACCTCCCAGACCAGGCCGGTGACATTATCGCGCACACAGCTATGGCCGGTGGCAGTTGCGGCCAGTTCATTGCCGCTGTTATCTAACTTGGTAAAATCAAATCCGGCTTCACCGCCGCCGATTTTCACCAGCGTACCGGCAAGCGCCCGGGCATCGCGGCCGTGCGAACAATCCTGGGCGGCAATTTCCACGCCGCTGCAATCAGCATTGCTGCCATTGGGATAGTTACCCCCCCAGGTAATGCCGGTATCGTTCAGCTTGCCGGGCGCTGTGGGTATTGGCGTACCGATATGGGTGGCTAATTGGATATACAGCGCACTGCCATCGGCAGCCAGTTTGATGACACGCATATCCCCGCCATTGCCGCTTTCCTTGGCATCGGTAACCACCGTTGTCCAGCTAAGCGCCCAGGCCACGGTTAATAACACCGGCAGACACACCAGCAGCAATAACCAATGATAGCGTGCATAACGGCGGCGATAGGTAAACCACGACAAAGCAAACAGCACGGCCAGCAATAATCCCAATGCCAGCGGGCTTAACGCCGGTACCGGCTGGGCGGCATTACTGATATTTAGGGTAAAACCGGCCCAGCCGTTGCCGGCAATATCGACAGCCGCACCATTGACCGAAGAAGCGGCGATAATGGCAACAGCGGTTGGATTGCCCAGTTGGGCGAGGGGAATTTTTCCTTCAATAACATCACTGCCGTCCGGCCCTGCACCGGGTGTCAGCGACCAATCGCTTAGATTAAGCGGCGAGGGGGGGGGTAAAAGTTGAAATATTACAAGTAGATAGAGAAACTGCCGTAATGGCTTTCGGGCTGTCGTTAACGCTAATGTCGATTTTGGCATCGGCACCGCTCAGGCCGCCGACAGCGGCGCACTGCCCGCTACTCACCCCGTCGGTATTTATAGTAATGCTAATAATTAATCGCCACACTCATTGCTCCCATTCACGATCCAACAGAAATAAAACAATAAGTCTTCTATGACATCCATTTTCCAC
>PDSN01000231.1 GCA_002748505.1 Gammaproteobacteria bacterium
ATCGCGGAACAATCGTGCCAGTTTACGCGGCAGACTGCCACGTCCGGCAAATTGATGCAGTGCATATTTTCTGCTGATTCCGGCGGGTTTGCCGACCTCACGATATTCTGCAGTATCCAGTTCATACGGGTGCATATAAAATACACTGCTCTGCTGATCCAGCTGCGCGGCCAGGTAGCGGGTCAGCGCATACGGATAAATGCGGAAATAACCACCACCCAGTACTGGCAAGGCCTTGCCCCGGATTTTCACCACCGTTAGCGGATAACAATCCAGGCCACTGGCACGAATACGCTCAATAATATCGTCATCTGCAAAGCTGTAAATTTTGCGTACCTGGGCGGGCATAATTGAGGAATCGTAGCGAATACCATGCTGCAACAAGGTGTCGCAATACCAGCCCAGCATATCACTGCGCACTGAAAACGTCGGGGCACGAAAACCATAAACCGGCTGTCCGCTGAGCTGTCGCAGAATATCGGTTGAACGCTGTAATTCGTCTGTAAACTGCCCGGGTGTCAGCGTATATAATGGCCGATGACTGTACGAATGACTGGCCAACTCATGACCCTGTGCGGCGATATGACGAACCAGGCCGGGAAATTTCTCTGCCACCATGCCCTGGACAAAGAAAGTACCGCGTATATGGTGCTGTGCCAAAATATCCAGCAGACGTTGTGTATTGTGCAACACCCGTGCTGACACCGGGCGTTCAAAATCAAGCACAGATTGCTGCCAGTCCTCAATATCAGCACTGAAAATCATCGCTGGCTACCGGCTTCAGGGCTTGCAGTCGTTCTGCCTGCGCCATAACGCTGTTGATAACAACGCAGATAAACTGCCGCCAGGCGTTCAAGGACATCCTGTTCCGAATAGTGCTTCACAACATGCTGCCGCGCATTAGCTCCTAATTGTTCCAGTTGCTGCCGGTGTTCAATGCACCACAGCATTTTGTCTGCCAGTCGTTGCGGATCACCCAGCGGCAGAATAAAGCCGGTCTTGCCCTCCAGCACCGCTTCGCGGCTGCCTTTAACATTGGTACAGATCACCGGCCGCCCACAGGCCATCGGTTCCAGCAATGCTCTGGGCAATCCTTCGCCGAATGAGGTCAGCAAGCCGACATCAATCTGCTGGTAAAAGGTGGGCATGTCCTGA
>PDSN01000104.1 GCA_002748505.1 Gammaproteobacteria bacterium
AACACTCGCTATAAAGTTTAAGTACGCCCAGCCCATTACAATCAGCTAAAGGTTGCAAGTAACTAAGCAATACCCATGCCAAAAGCTAAAAAGCCGATAAATAACAGCCAGTTGTGCAAAACACCAAAATACCTCAACCCGCAAAAACATTAAAAGTGTAAAAAATCCTGACAATACGACTCCCGGGGGCCTACGGCGGTGCAAGCAGGTTGTTTTTCTGCTAAAGTGCAGCGCATAAACACGGGGGAATCTAGCGTAGCCACAAGCTCAGGATAGAGACGGGGTATGTTAGTCAAGACCACAATCAACGGTCACTATGCAGCGCAGAGCGCTCTGCGATGGGGGAGTTGCGTTTGGGCACAGTAAAAGTTTTCAATCATCACATGCACAAGTCATTCCTATGGCTTTTGCTGATCGAAACTCTGGTTCTTGTACTGGCCTTCCATCTCGGCGGGCAACTATACTGGCACATCCACGGCGACGGCCATACCGCCAATTTTGACGGCATGTTTTCTCGAGCCGTACTGTTCGCCCTCTGTGCCATTGCCGCAATGATGGCGATGGGCCTGTACCAGCCGCATTTACGTGAAGGCACAACCGGCATCGTATTGCGTACAACGGGTGCCTTCATTATCACTGTTCTCACCACCTCCATGGTGTTTTACTTCATGCCCGGCCTCTATATCTGGCGCGGCGTGTTCGTTTACGCTGTTGCCATTGCCTATTCCGCATCCCTGCTCTCACGCTGGTGTTTCGAGCGGTTTGTCAGCATGGATCAACTCAAAAGCCGCGTTTTGGTGTATGGCACCGGCAAGGCCGCCAGCAGCATTTTGCGCTCCATGCGTCGCAAAACGGACAGGCGCAGCACAACATTTGAAGGCTTTTGTAGGATTCCAGGCGAAGCCGACCAGGTGGACGAGCGGTACATCATTGCTGTCGATGACTCCTTACTGGAGTTCTGCAACAAGCGCGATATCAACCGCATCGTCGTCGCCCCCGACAGCTACCGCGAGCTATTGCCGATGGAGCAACTGCTGGAATGCAAATTACACAATATTCGGGTCATGGATGTGGCGACCTTCATGGAAAGCGAAACCGGCAAGATCATGCTGGATCACATAAAGCCAAGTACCATTGTATTTTCCGAGGGATTCAGGCAAAACTCGCTGGCAACGCTGCTGAAACGCGTCTTTGATATCGCCGCCTCGCTGCTGTTAATCATTCTAACCTGGCCTCTGCTATTGCTCACCATCATCGCAATCTGGATAGAAGACGGCTTTGGCGCACCAATCATCTACCGCCAAACCCGCGTCGGGCTGTACGGCAAGCATTTCGACGTCATGAAAATCCGCAGTATGTCGGTTAACGCTGAATCCGACGGCAAGGCGCAATGGGCGCAAAAGAACGACGCGCGCATCACCAAGGTGGGCTCATTCATTCGCCGCACTCGTATTGACGAGTTACCCCAGGTATTCAATGTGCTCGCCGGAGACATGGCATTTGTCGGCCCGCGCCCTGAACGCCCTGAATTCGTGGAGCAGCTCGCTGCCAGCATTCCCTATTACAATGTACGACACGCAGTAAAACCCGGCATCACCGGCTGGGCGCAGCTGCGCTACCCCTACGGTGCCAGCGAGCACGATTCCCGGCAAAAACTGCAATACGACCTCTACTACGTCAAGAACGCCAGCTTGTTTCTGGACTTCACCATCCTGCTGACGACCTTCGAGGTTGTGGTGCACGGAAATGGCGTGCGCTAAGTGTCCATTTCTACAGTTTTGACATGACAAATGCAAAGTTGCCACACATACTCTCAAAACGGATAGCGCTGCAATAACGCCACCTGGCGCTGCACCGGGCAAGCGCCCCTCACGTTTTGAGATCGACAGATAACAGCGAGTATGTTGCGACCAAGTTACCCCCTCATTGCCACCGTAAGCACCCTTACCGTATTGGTCTGTCTTACGCTGGCGGGCGTTACAGCTCTGCAGCTTTTCGAGCTGTCAATTGATAACACGGTAAAACTGAGCGAGCACAAACTATCGCGACAACTGGCGACGACCACAGACAGCAACACAGCGATGGGGCTTCTGCCACAAAATCTCGCGACTTACCTGGAGCAAGAGGGCGTTGTTTATGCCAGTTTGTTCTCCCCAGCAGGAGAACAGCTCGGCTTCGCCAGCGCCATTGATGCGCTGGAAAAACCACCATTACCTCTGGCAACCCTGCGCAACGGCGATACCCCCGAGGCCACAGCACGACACCAGCATCAACTTATAGACTTTCAGTCCCCGCAAGGTGACAGCGGGTACATGGCCAGGCTATTAGGAGGCAACGACCTCACCACCGTGACCTTGCCTGCCAGCACAGCCCCCCACTCCGATTTACCCTCAGCCTATCTGGCACTGGGTCTGGCGCACCAAGAGATCTGGGAACCGCTTGTTCCCGCACTGTTGAAAGTATCAATCATAAGCCTGGGTACGGGTCTACTATCACTGGTAATCATGCTTTACGCTCTCAACAGACACACCAAGCCACTGAAAAGACTATCTGTCATCGCCCACGATGCCGCAGAGGGGGTATTAGACCTCGACAACCTTCCAGCGGACACCAATGCCAGCACCAAACAGGTAGCAGCTCGACTTAACACCATGCTTGTCGACCTGGAAGCCTATAAAGCCCGAATCAAGACAGATCGGTCGGTGCTCAGTAAAGCGGTGGAACTAAAAACCGCCGAACTGTCGCGGCGCAATCGCGAACTCAGCCAAGCGGTGGAAGAAGCGTCACTTGCGAAAGAGCGCCTGCGTCGTATGGCCTATTACGACAGCCTCACTGCCCTGCCGAACCGGCACCTGTTTGTCGAGCAGCTCAAGCTGATGCTGCGCCTCGCCCACCGCTACGAGCATCATCTGGCACTGCTGTTTTTTGATTTAGACAACTTCAAGCGCATCAACGACTCTTTGGGACATAACGCTGGAGACGCCCTGTTGCGCGAGGTGGGCCATCGACTGTCGCAGGCCGTTCGCGAGAGCGACATAATCAACCGTTGTGATCGAATGCAAAACCCAGTGGAAGTCTCCCGTCTCGGCGGTGATGAGTTTACTGTGGTGCTTAACCAGATTGACTCTGCAAAAGCAGTAGAAGACATCGCCAGGCGCCTGCTGAGGGTTTTGTCCGCGCCAATGTCGATAGAAGGCCAGGAACTGATTGTGACCCCCACTATCGGTATCGCTCTGGGTCCCCAGGACGCGGACAATGTGGAAGGCCTGCTAAAAGCAGCCAACACCGCGATGCACACCGCCAAGAAAGCGGGCAAAAACGGCTATTTGTTTTACAACCGGGACATGGCCACCGCAAACCTGGAACGCCTGCAATTAGAAACCGATCTGCGCCGCGCAATTGAACGCGACCAGTTGCGCCTGTATTTCCAACCCCAGGTAGACCTGCGCACGGGCTCGGTCATCGGGCTGGAAGCTCTGGCCCGCTGGGAGCACCCGAAGCACGGCATGGTATCACCAGGGCAGTTTATTCCTCTGGCGGAAGACATCGGCATTACCGCAGACATCGGCAACTGGGCGATGCAAACTGCCTGCCACTACCTGGCACAAATCGACAACGTCAATCACGGCCACGCGATCACGGTGTCTGTCAACCTGTCTGCGTTTGAGTTCTCATCCAAACTGCACAAACGCGCCCAACTGGCCCTCAATACCCATGGTGTGGCGCCCAGTGCTCTGGTACTTGAGCTAACCGAGTCTCTGTTAATGGATACCGGCGCAAACACACTCGACACTCTGCACCACCTGCGCGACCTGGGGGTCAAGCTGTCCATCGATGACTTTGGTACAGGTTACTCCTCACTGAGCTATCTGTCGGAATTCCCGCTGAACGAGCTTAAAATTGACCGCAGCTTCGTCAACAATATTGACGCAGGCGAAAACAACGCCACGCTGGTCAAAACCATTGTCGCCATGGGTAACAGCATGGGACTGGAGTTGGTGGCCGAGGGCGTAGAAACCCAGGATCAACTGGTTTTCCTGGCAGAAAACGGCGTGTCCGTTATTCAGGGCTATCTATTCAGCAAGCCGCTGCCCTTCGAGGAGGTCAACCCCCTACTGGCAACGGGTTACTTCCAAACACAAATTGATGGATTGCTAAGCGATAGCAGCCGTTAAACCATCCTCACTGTTTAATCTCATAGCTCATGCTCACCGAAACGCTGTAGTGGTTTTCTCCAACAGCGACCGGGACAGCGCTGCGAGCGGCCGTTTTAGCATAATGCGTTTCCAACATAACAGGCTGCGCCCTCGGCGGCGCGGATTGTTCGGCCAGATGAACGAGATCACCCAGCTTTACACCGGCTGCCTCTGCCAGGGTTTTCGCGGTATTCATAGCATTTTGCACCGCCTGTACCCGCGCTTGCTTGACAGCCTCTGCGGGATCCTCATTGATAAACTGAATATTGCCACCCTCATTCACTCCCAGCGTCACGACTTTATCGAGCAGCGCGCCAAGCTTGCTCAGATCGCGTATGCGCAGGGACAGGCCGTTGCGCACCGTATAGCCCACCAGCTGGCGCGGCTTGTTGTGATCGGGATAGATGTAGCGCGGGTCAATCGAAAACTGACTGGTCTGAATATCACGCGACTTGATACCTTCCTCGTGCAACGCCGCCAGCACGCCCTCTAACGCCTGTGAATTCTCATTCAGCGCTTCGGCTGCGGTTTCGGCCTCACGCATAACGATGAGGTTTACCAGAGCCATATCCGGCACCATCGCCACCTCTGCGCGCCCAGTGACCGCGATGACTTCATCATCACCCGCCCAGGCCTGAAGGGGCAACAACAGTAAACACAGCAACAGACCATTTTTGATTTTCGATAAACGCATACTCTCTCTCCCAGTAATATCAATGCGTGGTTTTAGAAACACTTACCGGCCACAAGTTCCCCTTACCGCCTGCCAACGATGCAACACGTGAACCGACCATCCCCCGTGAATGGGGTTGGACTCATCTTTGGGACGCTGGAATTTGGGGAAGTGGCACTACGGACGCTACAAAATACTGCATTTAGCCCATTGTTTTATATAAGTTATTTCACAATCAATTAGCGGCAATAACGTCAATTATTTTTGCTACCCTCTTTAACTCAAGCTAACGCGGATGCTTAGCCACATAGTCTTTTAGCACATCATCGAGCCGTGTTTGCCAGCCCTTGCCGCCACGCTTGAAATGCTCGACTACATCGGCTGACAGCCTTATGGTTGTTTGTACTTTGGGGTTGTCGACCTTGGGTCTTCCCAATTTGCGAGCCGCTGCCGCGCCTCGCTTAGCCTTGCTAAACATGGCGTCTGTCCACTCCGGGTTTTCAGCATCTGTCATTTCAGGATTCGCAGAATGCCCCATACTTCCTCACCTCTCGTTTGTTTGCCTTACGCAGACTAGTCACACGCACGGCATCACCGCGCAGTGTATACACCAGAACGTGCAGCCGCCCCTCGATATGACCGAGTGCAAAATAACGCCTTTCACCTTTTACAAGCTGCTCAACTTCTAACGCCCCATCGAAATCAAACCGATCGACCAGCGTAAACGGCAATCCTCGTGCTTCGATATTGCGTTGGTTTTTGCTCTCGTCATACTCGACCTTCATCCACTTAATTGTAGTTACACAATATGGTTTGGGCAAGCTGGGCCGGATATTTCACCAGTACGGCGACTATTTTACTATTATTTACTTAATATCAATTAGTTACGCCATGATAAACAGCAAAAACACACGTGCAAACTGTACCTATTTCGAAAAAATGACTTCGGTCAGTTTTTATTGCTTGCAGGGCGTTTTTCGATTGCCTGGGACGCTGGAACTTGGGGACGCTGGAACTTGGGGAAATGGTAGCTACGGGTGGACTTGAACCACCGACCCCAGCATTATGAATGGCTCAACAATCGCCACATAACTTGACTGAGGCTAGAGTTATGAGGCGAAATCACCCGAAGCGATTCGCGCTTATATCGTCAAAAGGCGGAACAGGCAAAACCACCACTGCCGCGAACCTTGGCGCGATGTACGCCGACCTTGGGCAGCGCACACTGCTCATCGACACAGATCACCAGGCATCGCTATCACGCTGGTATCCCATCGTGGAACAAGCACCCGCTGGTCTTACCCAGCTAATTCAGCGAGCCAACGCGACAGGCTGTATCAGCAAAACCAACATCAACAACTTAGATATTGTCATTAGCGACGACCCCAAAGGCGACCGCGGCGGCAAAATCTATCCCTTTTTGATGGAATCGACAAGCCACGTCCTGCATCTCAATCACGCGCTGGATAACTTGCAAGGCTACGATGTGGTGATTATCGACCGCTGATGCGGCTACAACCTGCGCATGGAATGCCGTGCATAACCGGCCGCCCGCTCGCGAACCTGCGCGGGATCATCTACAAGCGCAATAACACAACATCGAACGCGCGCGTCATCCAGTGGCTTGTTGAGCAAGTCGAGTTGTCGGACGGACAAATCAGTATTCTCAACACACACGTACCCCAGCTATCGATTTACAACGATAGCGTAGGCCTTGCTGAACCTGCGCACCGCGTCGAAATCACCCGACGAGGCCCGACGCCATCGGCGCACGACACCATTTTAGCACTGGCTTGTGAGCTGTTACCCGAACTCGCAGGAAAAGTACCGAAGTGGGACGACATGCCACGCAAACAGCTTGACAACAAGCAGGAGGTGTAAACATGGGCAAGAAAAAACAGCAGAAGCCTACAGATAAGTACATGATCCGCGACGGTGGCAACACGCGGCTGCAAATCCTCAACGAACTGTGGGAAGAAACCAAGGAGTCACGGTTCTACCGCTTTACGTGCCGATCCCACCCCTGGCAAGGTGAAGAAGCACTGCTGGTAAGGCACGTCATCGAAAACGACTTGCGTGCTGATACGCTGTTTATTGAACGTGCCGAGGCGGAGGTGTAAACATGGGCAAGAAAAAACAGCCTGACTTTGATGGCATGATGGCGCGCGTAGCGCTGGTCGATTCCATGGCCGTGTCGTCAGATAACGACGACCCTGGAGTACCGATCACAGTCGAAGTGACGCT
>PDSN01000232.1 GCA_002748505.1 Gammaproteobacteria bacterium
ATCGAAGATTCTGTGGTGTTTCCAGGTGTCGATATAGGGCGTCATTGCCGTATTCGCAAAGCGGTGATCGATCGCGGTTGTGTGATTCCACCGTACACGGTGATTGGTGAAGACCTGGCCGCCGATGCCGAGCGTTTTTACGTCTCTGAAGGTGGGGTGGTACTGGTGACCCCCGATATGCTGGGTCAGCACCTTCACACCGGTAATGCGTAGGATTTTTTTTGGATAAGCCATTGCAGCGCGGGGCGGGTGTTTTACTGCATATCAGTAGTCTGCCGTCGGCGGGGTTTACCGGCGATTTTGGCGTTGAAGCGCGCCATTTTGTGGATTATCTCGTGGGATCAGGGTTTTCGGTTTGGCAGGTGTTGCCGTTGGGGCCACCTCATGACGAGCTGTCGCCCTATGCCACCTATTCGGTGCACGCCGGAAATACGGCTTTTATCGATTTGGCGGCGCTGGTACAGCAGGGGCTTATTTCCGTTGAGCGCGAGGCGATGGGGCGCGAGAATCTCGCGCAGAAACAGCAGGTGTTGCGCGAGGCAGCGGCGGCGTTTTTTGCACGCCTGAAACACGCACCCGACAGCGCCGAGGCTATGGCCTATTCTGCCTTTGTCGAGCGCGGGCAGTTTTGGCTGGAACCTTATTGCCGCTACCGCGTGTTGCGTAAAGCCCAGGGTGATCGCTACTGGTTGGATTGGCCTGAGGATTTGCGCGATTGTCACAGCGCCGCGGTGCAACAGGCTTGTGAGTCTTTACAAGACGAGCTGCAAGCGGAGCGCTTCGCCCAGTTTGTATTTGATCAGCAGTGGCAGGCCTTGCGTGAATACGCCAATGAGCGCGGCGTAAAGCTGTTTGGTGACATGGCTTTTTTTGTGGATATCGACAGCGCCGATGCCTGGGCCAACCCCGCGCAGTTTGATTTAGACGATGTCGGCAGGCCGCGCACATTAACGGGCGTGCCGCCGGATTATTTCGCCAAAGACGGGCAGTTCTGGGGAAATCCTCAGTACCGCTGGGATTATATGGCGGAGGACGGTTTTCGCTGGTGGCTGGCGCGTTTTGCCAGCGCACAAAAGCAGTTTGATATTGTGCGCATAGATCATTTTCGCGCCCTGCAAGCCTTCTGGGAAATTCCCGCCGGTGCCGC